>CAKZNR010000016.1 GCA_937129725.1 uncultured Cellvibrionales bacterium
AAATATGCGCCCAGACACCATGGGCGGGCCGCACACCGCGGAATTCCTCCAGAAAATTGCGCGACTCCAGCACGGTTTGCGCCGGTACCACGCCGTCTTTGAGAATTTTCTGCTTGTTGTAAACATCATTGATGAACATGTTGAGGGCTTTTGAACGCTGAACCAGCCCCTCGCGCACCGGTTTCCAATCGCGAGCACGAATCACCCGGGGCACCAGGTCGAAGGGCCAGGCGCGGTCGATGTTGCCCTCGTCCGAATAAACCGTAAAAGAAATACCCATTTCACGAATGGCGCGCTCGGCAGCGCCGCAACGCTCGGCCAATTCCGTATCATCCATGCTGGCAATCAGGTTAAGCAACCTGCGCGCAGCAGTTCGGGGCTGCCCCTGCGGAGTAATGAGTTCATCGTAGGCGTGGCCGGCGTTGTAGTCGTGCCAGGCAGATGGCATGAAATAGTCCTTTTGCTCTTTGTTGCTCAGCATAGTGCGGAAAAGCCTGCCTGCCTACTCTTTGTAACAATGCCGAAAAAAGGAGCTACATACTGCACCAAAGGAGTGCCAAAACCGCCCTCGCCCGGCCCAATTTCGGGCGGTTTTACTCGCCAATATGGCCCCATAAGACTATAACGAAAGGTAACAGGCTCAGGGGTTTATATTTTTGGTTATATCTATATACTATTTGGAAATATATGAGGCGCCGCATGGAAAATCCTGAAGTGATCAGCTGGTTCGACCCGGACACCTTTACCGGCACGCATCTGGCGATATGCCCCCAAACCGGCAGGTGCGCAATTTTCGACTCGGTACTGGATTTCGATCCGGCCAGCGGGCGAACTTCGCGAAAATCGGCTGACAGGCTGATTGAATATATCCGCAACCGTAACCTCAGTGTGCAGTGGATTATCGAAACACATGCCCACGCCGATCACCTGTCTGCCGCGCCTTATCTCAAGCAGGAGCTGGGTGGCGGGATTGGTATCGGCCAGGCGATAACCCAGGTACAGGAAACCTTTGGCAAGGTGTTCAACACCGGACACGAGTTCAAAACCGATGGTCGCCAATTCGATCATCTGTTCGAGGATGGCGAAAAATACCGGGTGGGCGAACTGGAAGCCCGTTGTTTTCATACCCCAGGCCATACACCTGCCTGCATGACCCATGTGATTGGCGATGCCGCTTTCGTTGGCGACACCCTCTTTATGCCAGATTACGGCACTGCACGCTGCGACTTTCCCGGTGGCGATGCCGCAACGCTTTACGATTCGGTACAGAAGATTTTTCAACTACCAGATGAAACCCGTGTTTTCCTTTGCCACGACTACCTTCCCGAAGGTCGCGAGGAGTATGTTCTGGAAACCACGGTTGGCAAGCAGAAGCGCGAAAACATTCACCTGCAACAGGGCATAAGTAGGGATGAGTTTGTGCAAATGCGCACGGAACGCGATGCCGGGCTGGATATGCCACGACTGATCTTGCCTTCGGTACAGGTCAACATGCGGGCCGGACAGATGCCCCCAGCCGACGACAACGGCGTCAGCTACCTTAAACTCCCTCTGGATCAACTCTGATGACCGGGCGGATGAATGCCGCTGCATAGCCTGAACCCGATACGCTATCTGGCCTGTCGCAGCTGGCTATCGGCATACAATGGCAAGTGGCTGCAGGCCGACCTGCTGGCCGCAGCCATTGTGACCATACTGCTTATCCCACAGTCGCTGGCATACGCTATTTTGGCCGGCCTGCCTCCCGAGGTTGGGCTTTACTCCAGCATGCTTCCCCTTCTTCTTTACAGCCTGTTCGGCAGCAGCCGCACCCTTTCGGTTGGTCCGGTTGCGGTGGTGTCGCTGATGACAGCTGTTGCCGTGGGGCAGGTGGCGCAGGCGGGCTCCAGCGGCTATTTGGAGGCCGCTATTATGCTGGCAGGCCTCTCAGGACTGATACTGCTGGGTATGGGGCTGTTTCGTCTGGGTTTTCTGGCAAATTTTCTCAGTCATCCGGTTATTTCCGGTTTTGTGATGGCATCCGGCCTCATCATTGCCGCCAGCCAGACCAAGCACCTTTTGGGCATTTCCGCGCAGGGGCATAATTTGCCCGAGATTTTGCTCAGTCTGGGCACCAACCTGGAACGCCTCAACCCGCCCACGCTACTGGTGGGGCTTGCCACGCTGGCCTTCCTGTTATGGGCACGAAATGGCCTGGCACCGCTGCTGCAACGTCTGGGTATGAAAAGCGAAGCCGCCCTGGTTTTTGCCCGCACCGGGCCAGTTTGGGCCGTATTGGCGGCAACTGCCGCGGTAAGCCTGTTTGGCCTGGACCAACTTGGCGTAGCCACCCTGGGGCAAATCCCGTCCGGTTTGCCGGCGCTGACACTGCCCTCGTGGAATAGCGCTCTGGCTCAAACCCTGATCAGCAGTGCCCTGCTGATCAGCATTGTGGGCTTTGTTGAGTCGGTATCCGTCGCCCAAACTCTGGCAGCAAAGCGGCGCCAGAGCATCGACCCCGACCAGGAACTGCTGGGGCTGGGCGCGGCAAACATCGGCTCGGCATTTTCGGGCGGGTTTCCCGTCACAGGCGGTTTTTCGCGTTCGGTGGTAAATTTTGAAGCCGGTGCCGCTACACCGGCTGCCGGCGCTTTTGCTGCGGCAGGCATTGCGCTGGCAACCCTGCTGGTAACGCCTTTTCTGTCCCGGTTACCTGTTGCGGTGCTGGCGGCAACCATCATAGTGGCGGTGATTGCCCTTATTGACCTGAAGGCTGTGGCAAACACCTGGTCGTTTTCCAAACGGGATGCGATCGCCATGATTGCCACTTTGGCTCTTACCCTGCCTCTGGGAGTTGAATTGGGCATTCTGGGCGGTGTCGGGCTATCCCTGCTTCTATACCTGCATCGCACAAGTCGACCGCACACGGCCCTGGTAGGCCTGGTTCCGGGAACCGAGCATTTTCGCAATATCGACCGGCACCGGGTAATCACCTGTGAGGATCTAATTAGCCTGCGTGTTGATGCCAGCCTCTACTTTGCCAACTGCCGCTTTCTGGAGAACCTTGTGGCAAGCCTGGTGGCCAGCCATCCCAGGGTGAAACACCTGGTGCTGATGTGTCCCGCGGTGAATGACATCGATGCCAGTGCTCTGGACAGCCTTGAGTTGATTAACGAGCGGCTTGAACAGGCAGGGGTAAAATTGCATCTTTCCGAGGTAAAGGGTCCTGTTATGGACAAGCTGCAGCGAACCGACTTTCTGCAGCGACTTACCGGGGAAGTTTTTCTTACTCAATACCAGGCGGTTGCAAAGCTTTCACCCTGCATGCTGCAGGATAACCACAAAATTCTGGAACTCACCGAGGATTAAACCGATGAAGAAACTTTCGCTAGCCCTGCTCGCCCTTATCTTTTTAGGTGGATGTGCTACCCAATCCGGTTCGGAAACTGTCTGGATCGATGTGCGAAGCGCCGAAGAATACAGCCTCGAACACCGCGAGGGGGCCATCAATATTGAATTTACCGAAATCGTTGCGGGTGTGCGCGAAGCCGGTTTCGACCAGGACGCAGAAATTCTGCTTTATTGTGGCAGTGGTCGCCGCGCCGGTATCGCTCTCGAAGCTCTTGAAGATGCCGGGTATTCCAATGTAACCAACCGCGGCGGGATTGCCGACGTGCTGGCAAACTGAGCCGCAAACCGGGCAGATGCAACAGAATGCGGGCAGCGGGCGACGACTTAGCTGTTCCGCTAGTTCAGCCGCAGGGCCCGGATAGCACCGCGGATATATTCAGCCAGAGAAATCAGTGTAAGCGCCGCGGCAACAAGCAACAGTAGCTGGCCCAGGTTGGCTAGGACCGATTGCGGCTGAGCCGCCAACAAAACCAGAATAGCCAGCATCTGGAAGGTGGTTTTCCATTTGCCCAGGCTGGACACCTTCACCTGCTCCCGCATGCCCTTGCCTGCCATCCACTCGCGCAGTGCAGAAACAAAAATTTCGCGGCTGACTATGACCACCACGGATATCAGCATGACGACTCCGGGCATTTGCACCAGAAGCACCAGAAGCACAGCGGCCACCAACAGCTTGTCTGCCACCGGGTCGAGAAAGGCACCAAAATCCGAGTGTACCTGCCAGCGTCTTGCCAGGTAGCCATCCAGCCAGTCGGTGAGCGCAACCGCCATGAATAGCCCAACTGCGGTCATCCGTGCCATATCGCCCGGCAGCCAGGCGGCCACCAGTAACGGTGGTATGGCAACTACCCGTGTCCAGGTGAGCAGGTTGGGGATCTGGTCGCGCTTTGGCACATAGCTCATGGGGCGGTTCATTCCTGATGAAAGTGAAAGTATATGTCTTCGGCCAGCCGACGGTTAATGCCATCTACCTTCTGCAGATCCTGAACGCCTGCCGACTTGATTCCCTGCAACCCGCCAAAATGATGCAAAAGCGCCTTTTTTCGCTTGGCTCCGATTCCTGCCACCTGGTCCAGCGGCGAACCGCGCAATTTCTTGTTCTTGCGCGCCGTGTGACCGGCCACTGCAAAGCGATGCGCTTCGTCGCGCACCTGCTGTAAAAGGTGAAATGCCGGTGAATGGCTATCCAGTGTCAACTCCTGCATGCCGCGGCCAAAAAACAGCTTTTCCCACCCCGATTTGCGGGTGGGACCCTTGGCAACACCCAATAACTTGACGCTATCAATAGCCAGCGAATCCAGCACTTCGATGGCCTGGCGAAGCTGGCCCTTGCCGCCATCGATGACCAGTAAATCGGACATTTGCCCCTCGCCTTTTTTCAGGCGCTTGTAGCGACGCTGGAGCGCCTGTTCCATGGCGGCGTAGTCGTCGCCTCCGCGGATGCCCTCGATGTTGAACTTGCGGTAGTCTGATTTGATTGGCCCCTCGGCACCATAAACCACACAGGAAGCCACGGTTTCGGCGCCGCTATGATGACTGATATCGAAGCACTCGATTCGTTCGAGCTTTTCTACGCCCAACGCATCGGCCAGGGATTGCAGCCTTTTTTGATGCGCAGCCCCTGAAGCCAGCTTGCCTGCCAGGTTCTGCTCGGCGGTGCGGCTGGCCAGGTCCAGCCAGCTGTGTTTGCGACCCTTCTGTGGCACGGTCAGCCGAATCCGGCGCCCGCTCACTTGACGCAGCGCCTGCTCAAAAATGTCCCTCTGCTCGCCGGCCTGGGCAACCACAATTTCGGAGGGTGGATTGCGCTCTTCGCCAGACAGGTAGTATTGCGGCAAGAAATCTTCCACTACCGCTGCAGGCGTATCGGCCAGCACGTCCTTGGGATACCAGCTGCGACTGGCAATTACCCTGCCCTGGCGCACAAATATGGTGTGCACGCAGGCAATATCGCCGGCCACCGCGGCGGCCACCACGTCCAGATTGCCCGAGCCACTTTCGATTACCTGGTCTGCCTGCACTTCACGCAACTGGGATACCGAGTCACGCAAACCGGCCGCCTTTTCGTACTCCTGCAGCTCGGCCGCACGTTGCATGTCCTGCGTGAGGTTGGCAACCAGTTCTTCATTCTCGCCGCGAAGGAATCGCAGGGTGCGTTCAACATCTCGCTGGTAGTCCTCCCTGCTGACCAGGTTGACACAGGGCCCGGTGCATCGCTCGATTTGATATTGCAAACAGGGGCGTGATCGGTTGCGGAAAAAACTCTCTTCGCATTGACGAACCTTGAAAACTTTCTGCAGCAACACCATGGCTTCGCGAGCGGCGTAGCCATTCGGATAGGGGCCAAAATACTGCCCTTTTGTGCGCTTGGCACCGCGGTGGAAAGCTACTCTGGGCCACTCGGCCTCGGTTACCATAATATAGGGGTAGGACTTATCGTCCTTGAGAAGAATATTGTAGGGAGGCGACTGATCCTTGATCAGGTTGTGCTCCAGAATCAGTGCTTCGGCCTCGGTGTGCGTCAGGGTAACCTGCACCGAGGCAATACGGCTTACCAGAGCCTGAGTTTTGGCATCTTTTGGCCTGCCACTGAAATAGCTGGATACCCGATTTTTCAGGTTTTTGGCCTTTCCCACATAGAGAATATCGCCCTGCCCGTCGTACATCTGGTACACGCCAGGACCCTGTTTCAAGGTCTTGAGAAAGGCTTTTGCATCAAACGATTCTGCGGGCATGAAGGTCCGGAATAGATGGGCAACAAATCTGCCAGAGGCAGTCAGGGTGCAGGCATGTAATATTACGTAAAACTGTTCTGGTTTCTAAAACCATGCGGTAGTCTTGTGAACCGCGCTCAAATGGGCGGAAACAATAATTCATTCTGGGGAACATCATGTCAAACTTTAAACTGACGGCATTGGCCAGCTGTGCTCTTCTGGCTGCCTGTGCAAGCAACATGGGATCCATGGGCGGCAGTGCCATGGAGACACACGACTGGGTATACGGTGTCCGTTACGCAGGCGGTCGGCTGGTAGACAATGGCAACGCCGATATCTGGGTTGAGCAGGCTACCGTGCAAACCTTTATTCCTGAAAACCCGTCACACCCGCCGATTGTAATGGTACCCGGCCTAGGCCTGTCCGGCACCATGTACACCACCACCACCGACGGTGAACGCAAGGGCTGGGCCCAGCTTTTTGCCGAGGCCGGCTACCCCGTCTATGTTTATGACATGCCGGAATACTCTACTTCGGGTGGCTTTGATGTCACCATGCTGACCTCTGTTCTGGGGCCACTGCAGGCTAACCAGGCAAATTTTGGCAACCCCTACGTATCTGAAGACACCGCATGCATTGAGCCAGCAGCAGCTGCTGCTGGAGGCATGGGTGGCGGCGGCATGGGTGGTGCAGCCGGCCCTGTTTGCCCCGAGCCTTTGCCGATGGATGTCAGTACGCCCTCCTTCTCTATATATGGCGGCGCCAACCTTCGCGCCTGGGTTGGGCTGGAAGATGGTGAGCCCTGGTCGGGCAGCAAATTCCCCATGGACGATTACGCGATGGCGCAGTTTGAAAAATCATTCCCCTATCGCTGGAATGACAACCGGGTAGAGGGCGGAGACATAGCCCCCATTACCGGCAATGCAGAAGCTGAAGCCCTTGTGCACCTCTTTGAAGATGAGATTGGCGAGCCCTTCATCATCATGACTCACTCAATGGGTTCAACAGTGGTTCCGGCACTTCTGCAAAGCCGACCTGATGTAGTCCGTGCTGTGATAGGTTACGAGCCCGCCGGCCTGGTTAACCAGAACAGTCTGGAAGAGCGCGCCGAACAGCTTAAAGACAAGCCCTACCTGTCGCTTTATGGCGACAACGTTCAGGCTCGTGGCCATGGCGGCCGCTATGACCTGAACCTGGTTGCTCTGGTGCCGGCGGTTCAGGCGGCAGGTGGTGTTGCAGGCGCAATCGACCTTCCCAAACTCGGCATTACCGGCAACAGCCATATGATGGCTCAAGACACCAACAACGTGGAAATTGCCGAATTGGTTATCGAGTGGCTGAACGAAAACGTCGAATAGGCGCTTTTCAGAAGAACAAAAAAACCGGGGCATGTCCCCGGTTTTTTATTGCTCGCCATTTGTCATTTTTTTTGTGCGAACTGTTCAGCAAACAGCACTGATTCCAGCCATTGCACTGACCTAAGCTTGTCTCCTGAAACCTGGAGATAGCCATGTACGATTCAGAACTAAATACAACAGCGGGCGCACAGCCCTTGTTACTTCGACTGGATAGCAGCCTTTCGGATAATTCGACCAGCCGCAGCCTTGCAGATAAATTGGCCGACCAACTGATAGTTGGTGGTGCCAAACTGCTCGAGCAGCACGACCTTTCGGACGGAATACCTCAACTCGACCGCATCTGGTTGCAGGCGGCATTCACGGAGAGCGAACAACAAACCGCAGAACAGCGGCAGCTGTTGGCCCTGTCGGAAAAACTGGTGGCCGAGTTGAAATCAGCCGACATACTGCTAATTAGCGCACCGGTATATAACTTTTCCATACCCTCGCAGCTGAAAGCCTGGCTGGACCATGTCGCACGCGCCAGAATGACCTTCCGCTATACCGAGAACGGGCCTGAGGGCCTTCTGAAAAACAAAAAGGCGTATGTGGTGATGAGCTCGGGGGGCACCGAATTGGGCAGCGAGATCGACTTTGCCTGGCGCTACCTGAAGCACATGCTGGCTTTCATGGGTATTGAGGACGTGGACCTCGTTGCAGCAGACCAACTGATGGTAAAGGGCGATTCCCAATTGCAGGCTGCACGGCAGCATATCGCTCGCCTGGCAGAATCGGCCGGGGTGAAAGCCCCTGCCTGACCCCTAAGCCGACTGCAACCGGCGCGGCCGCCCCGGCTTGCCCAGCGCCACACGTTTTCCCATGCGCTGCTCAAGATTGGAACAGAGAATGGCGCTACCGTAGGCCCGGTTGGCACTGGTGGTACGCCGCAACTCCCGTTCGGCCGATGCCAGCGGCTGTTGAGAAAAAATAGAGCGGTAGGCTTCGCGGCGCTCGTCGGGAGAGTCTCCCAGGCTGTCGTAAGCATCGTCTGGCTGCAGCATAGTGGTTTGCTCGCCCAGGGCATTGCAACGATAACTGGTCCAGGCATATTCGCCCGGGTCACTGCAAAAACCTTTGCGGACCGGGTTCATCTCGATGTAGCGATAGCAGTTGAGGATGTAGCCTGGCTCACAGGCGATGCAGCTGCGGTAGCGACCCTCCCACAGTGCGCCAGAGCGTTGGTACTTGCGGTTGTAGTACTGGGCGTAACGCTGCCCGGTGCGCCGCATCAGCTCTCCCATGCTCCACAACCGTTCGGGGGTTACCAGCAAATGCACGTGGTCGGGCATCAGCACGTAGGCATGAATATGGCACTGGGCGCGCTCGAGATACTCCTCGAGCCAGGACAGATGTATCTGATAATCCTGATCGCCGGAAAAACATCGCAGGCCTGACTGCGAGCGCTGGATGATGTGGTGCGGAACACCGGGCAGAACAATACGGGCTTCTCTTGGCATGGCTATCTTCCTTGATGGCAATGGTGAAACTAAAGCCTATTGCGCATTGCTGCAGCATTCAAGAGAGATTGCCGGCCCCGTCCCCGATTGGATAAAAAAACCGGCACTGGGCCGGTTTTTTTGACTGATTTCTAAAAAGGAATGTCGTCGTCGAAATCGTCGAAGCTACCTCCCTCCGGCGGTTTTGCACCACCCTGAGGCGCTGCACTTGAAGCTTGCTGGGGCTGCTGTGGCGCCGCCTGCTGCCCCCGGTTATTGTCCTGGTTGTAGTCGCCACCGGAACCGCCGCGCGAATCAAGCATTTGCATTTCGTTGGCCACGATCTCGGTGGTGTATTTGTCCTGGCCACTGTTGTCTTGCCATTTACGGGTTTGCAAGCGACCTTCAATGTACACCTTGCTACCCTTTTTGAGGTACTCGCCTGCGATTTCAGCCAAGCGGTTAAAAAAGACCACGCGATGCCATTCCGTGCGCTCCTGCATTTGGCCGGAGCTCTTGTCTTTCCAGCTGTCAGAGGTTGCCAGGGTGCAATTGGTGACAGCGCCACCACTTGGCATAAAGCGGGTTTCCGGGTCTTGCCCCAGATTGCCGATCAGAATGACTTTGTTGATTCCACGTGATGCCATGAATAGTTCCTGTCGTTGTCCAGGCTTGGGAGTGTAACCCTTCACCCGGTTGAATTGAACGGGGACGGACCCCAAAAACTAACTGAGCCCGAATTGCTGCAATGTTTCCTGCGCCACCCGGTCCATATCAACGCGCACCAGGGTTTCGCGGTCGGCCGGATACTGTCGCACAGACAAAACACCAGAACTGGCAGCCAACGCCTGCAATTGCTCTGGTGCCAGGGGGGCAATCACAAAACTGCGCAGTTGAGGCAGCGGTTTGGTGCCCAGTGCGACCACAAACCACACGAGCACCAACAGCAGGGCAAAAAGAAATACGGCCTGCAGGCCAAACTGCCCGTAAACAAACCCACCCAGAGCGCCACCAACGAATGTACCGGCGAACTGGCATGCCGAGTACCAACCCATTGCTCTTCCGCGCTGTTGTTCTTCCACCCACTTGCTAACCAGCGATGGCAAGGTTGCCTCAAGCAAATTAAACCCCCAGAAAAACACCACCAGTGCGCCGATAAACAGGGCGAAAGGCAAATTACCTGACATCATTAGTTGGGCCAGACCAATGGCGAATATACCACTGAGCAATGTGGCTTTAAATCGGTTGCGCCGAGCCAGCGCCTGCATAACCGGCGCCATCGTGAAAAAGCCTCCGCCTACCGCAATCAGGTACCACAGCCAGTGATCCTGTTCGGCAACCCCGTAGCTCTCGAGCAAGAGCAGTGGCACCACCAGCCAGAGAGCCATTTGAGCCGTGTGGAGGGAAAAAATACCCAGGTTAAGGCGGCGCAATTCAGTTTGTACCAGAGGTTGCTCAACCGGCTCGGTAATAAAAGTGGGGCTGTCCTGTGCGGTTTCAGGCGTAAGCCGCCAGATAGCCAGCCCACCGGCCAGCGCCAAAAGGATGCAGAGCCAAAAAATACTCGAGATGCCATATTCGGCAGACATCAGCGGGCCCAAAATCATGGCGAGCCCGAAAGATGCACCGATAGACACCCCAAGAATGGCCATCAGTTTGCTGCGGTTTTGCTCCCGTGAACTGTCACTCAGCAGAGCCAGCAACGCAGCAGAAATTGCCCCGGCTCCCTGAAGGGTGCGGCCCAGTATCAGCACCCAGATATGGTCGGCCATTGCAGCCACCAGGCTGCCCAGTGCAAACAGAACAAGCCCGCCCAGGATTATTTTTTTCCGTCCCAGGCGGTCGGACAGACGCCCCATAGGGACCTGGAACAAGGCCTGTGCCAGTCCGTACGCACCTAGCGCTATGCCAATCAGTAGCGGTGTGGCACCTGCATACTGGTCCTGGTTCAGCACAAGCACAGGCAGAATCATGAACAGCCCCAGCATGCGGGTGATATACACCAGCATCACGGCAACCAGGGTGCGGGTTTCTACTCGAGAGCTCATGGGGCAAAATTCAACAAGAATGTTCCTGTAAAACTGACACAAAAAAGCCGGGTAGAAACCCGGCTTTCATGCGCTGGATACCAAAGTAGATTTTACTTCGATTCCTCCTTATCTTCATCTTCTGAAGCAGCTTCTTCTGCTACCGGCGCTTCTTCAGCCGCAGCTTCTTCCTCAACAGTTTCTTCGACAGCTTCGGCTTCTTGTTCAACTACCTCTTCTGCAACTTCTTCGACAACTGCTTCTTCTGCTGGAGCGGATACCGCAGGAGCGGCTTCGTGGGCAGGTTTAACCGCCTCTTCAGCGCCGTCACGGCCAACCAGCTCAACGTAGGCCATGGGAGCCTTGTCACCGGTGCGGAACCCACACTTGAGAATGCGCAGATAACCACCCGGACGCGCTTCAAAGCGCGGGCCCAACTCGTTAAACAGCTTGCCTACGGCAGCCTTGTCGCGCAGGCGATCGAAAGCCAACCGACGGTTGGCAACACTATCCTGCTTGGCCAGGGTAATCAGCGGCTCGGCATAGCGGCGCAGTTCCTTGGCTTTGGGCAGAGTGGTTTTGATCAGTTCGTGTTCAACCAGGGACACCGTCATGTTCTGAAACATGGCTTTGCGGTGCGCGCTGGTGCGCGAAAATTTCCGGCCTGAATATTGGTGTCGCATCGTTTATTCCTGAATGGACTTTATTCTGTCAAATCTCAGATTGAGCCTTCTTTGCGCAGGCTGGCGGGCGGCCAGTTCTCCAGACGCATACCAAGACTCAATTCACGAGATGCCAGAACATCTTTGATTTCGGTAAGTGACTTCTTGCCCAGGTTCGGAGTTTTAAGCAATTCAACTTCCGTACGCTGCACCAGGTCACCAATGTAATAAATGCTTTCCGCCTTGAGGCAGTTCGCAGAGCGAACAGTCAACTCAAGATCGTCCACAGAGCGCAGCAGAACCGGATCGATAAGCTCTTCCTGGTCTTGCTGTTCTTGTACATCGCTTGCTTCCAGATCGACAAAGGCTGCCAGCTGTTGTTGCAGGATAGTGGCCGACTTGCGAATGGCCTCTTCCGGATCCAGGGTACCGTTTGTTTCCAGATCGATGATCAGTTTGTCCAGGTCGGTACGCTGTTCAACACGCGCGGCATCCACGGTGTAAGCAACACGGCGAACCGGGCTGAAGCTGGCGTCCAGTTTCAGCACGCCAATAGAAGCGGTTTCTTCTTCCTCGACATGACGGGCATCTACAGGCATGTAACCGCGACCGGTTTCCACTTTCAGGGTCATGGTCAGGTTGGTGCCGTCGGCCAGGTGGGCAATCACGTGGTCGGGGTTGGCAATTTCCACGTCGTGGTCACGCTGGATGTCACCGGCGGTTACAATACCACCTTTGCTGCTCAGGGTGAGATGCGCCTCTTCCCGGTTGCTCAGGCTGATAGCCACGCCCTTGAGGTTCAGCAGAATTTCAATTACGTCTTCCTGCACGCCTTCCAATGCACTGTATTCGTGCTCAACACCTTCAATTTGAACCTCGGTGATGGCAGAACCCGGCATGGAGGAAAGCAAAATGCGACGCAGTGCGTTGCCAAGGGTATGACCAAAACCGCGCTCGAGCGGCTCGAGCACGACCTTTGCGTGCGTTGCCGAAATCTCGGAAACGTCGATATGGTTGGGCGTCAAAAATTCGTTGGTCACTGTTTGCATATTCAATCCAGTTGGGGGGCCGATTACTTCGAGTACAGCTCGACGATCAGGTTTTCGTTGATCTCTGAGGGCAGTTCCGAGCGATCC
>CAKZNR010000017.1 GCA_937129725.1 uncultured Cellvibrionales bacterium
TGATTCAAATGGCCTCGCCGCGGCCCATTCGTTTTGTGATGGCCCGTGTCTACTACGACCGCTGGTACCTGCGCTGGATACTGGATGCGGCGGGATGCATTCCCATCGAGAACGGCGCGTCCAGCAAGCAGGCGCTGGAGCAGGTAGCCGAAGCGCTCAAGCAGGGTGATGTGGTGTGTCTGTTTCCGGAAGGCGCGCTGACACCCAATGGTCAGTTGCAGGAGTTCCGCAAGGGCTACGAAACCGCAGTGCGCCTTAGCGGCGAAGAGGTACCCATTGTGCCCTTCCACCTGCATGGCCTGTGGGGCAGCAAGCTGAGCAAATCATCGCCCGGCTTCAAAGAATCGCGCGCCATTCCAGGCAAGCGCGATGTCGTGGTGACCTTTGGCACCGCTTTGCCTGGAAATACAACAGCGGCCGAACTAAAACAGCGCATTTTTGAGTTGTCGGTGCACGCCTGGAACGAATACGCCGAAACCCTGCCCCACCTTGGCGAAGCCTGGGTGACCCAAGCCAAACAGATGAGCAGGCGCATGCAGCTGCACGATGACATTAGCGGAAGTCTGACCGCGCAGCGCCTGCTGGTGGGTTCCAGCCTGATGATGAAGCGCATTCGCGCGGCGGTGCCGGGGCAGTATGTGGGCCTTATGCTGCCCTTTAGCGCCGGCGGCGTGATGGCCAATATGGCCACGCTGCAAGCCGGCAAGACCCTGGTGAACCTGAACTACACGGCCAGTACCGATGCGCTGAAATTTGCCTGTGACGAGACCGGCATTGACACAATTTTCACCGCCCGGCGCTTTCTGCAGCAGCTGGAAAAACGCGGGATATTTGTGCAGGAAATGCTGCCCGATCGGGAGTTTGTTTTCCTTGAGGACCTGCGCGACTCCTTTGGCAAACCCGAAGCACTGGGCATGCTTTTGCAGGTGAAACTGCTGCCGGCATGGCTGCTGAAACGAACCCTGTGCCATCGACCGGAAAGTGATCTGGCAGCAGTCATTTATTCCAGCGGCTCGGAGGGCAACCCCAAGGGAGTGATGCTGAGCCACCGCAACCTGATGGCCAATGTGAGGCAAACTGCGGAGGCACTGCAGCCAGAACCCGAGGATGTAATGATGGGCAGCCTGCCGCTGTTCCATGCCTTTGGCCTGACAGCGGCGCAGTTTCTGCCATTGCTAGAGGGCATTCCGGTGGTTTGCCAGCCCGACCCCACCGATGTGCTGGCAGTAGCCAAAAATGTGGCCAAACATCAGGCCACGATCATGTTTGGCACCTCTACTTTCCTGCGATTCTATTGCCGCAACAGCAAAGTTGAACCTCTGATGCTGGACAGCTTAAGGCTGGTGGTGGCCGGCGCCGAAAAACTGTCCAGCGACGTGCGCGAAGCCTTCCAGAACAAGTTTCACAAGATTATCTACGAAGGCTACGGCATGACCGAAGCGGCGCCCGTGGTTAGCGTGAACCTGCCCGACGAACTGGATACCCAGCGCTGGCGACGCAAGGAGTCGAACCGGGTAGGAACGGTGGGCCAACCACTGGCCGGTACAGCGGTTCGCATTACCGACCCCGACACCTGGCAACCACTTGTGGCAAAAGAAGAAGGCATGGTGCTGGTGGCAGGGCCGCAGGTGATGCCCGGTTACCTGAACCAACCGGAAAAAAGCCAGGCCGTTTTGATACAGCAAGACGGGCTGACCTGGTACGCCAGCGGCGACAAGGGGCGGTTGGACGAAGACGGTTTTCTTACCCTGATTGACCGCTATTCGCGCATGGCCAAACTGGGCGGCGAAATGATTAGCCTGGGTGCGGTAGAACAGTTGCTTCGAAACGGGCTAGTGCAGCAGGGTTACACGGGCGACCTGGTGGCCACCAGCATCGAAGACAAACGCAAGGGCGAAAAACTGGTGGTGTTGCTGGATGCCGAGTTCAATCAGAAAGCTATCAACGATTATCTGAAGAAAGCCAAAGCCAACGCGCTGATGCGACCCTCCAGCTGGCTGCAGGTGGAAGAGATTCCGCGGCTGGGTGCCGGCAAGGTGGACTTTACCGGGGTGAAGAAATTGGCCAACGAGATGCTTGGCTGAGGTTAAAAAAGCACGGCTGGCGGAGTGTCAGATGCCCTGCGCAGCAGGGTGTCTGATGCAGACCGCCCCCAGCATCTGACCCCTGACGGGGTCAGACACTTGCTTATCCGCACTTTGCCACCTCTGTGAGCATCTGACCCCTGGCGGGGTCAGACACTTTAGGGGGCGGAGTGTCTGATTC
>CAKZNR010000018.1 GCA_937129725.1 uncultured Cellvibrionales bacterium
AGCAAATACAATTTGCGCAGGGTCAAATTAAGTAAAGGTCAAGGCTGCTTCGCTGGACAAGCTCGGGGGTGTTAGTCTTTACTTCCGACGCTTTTTTTCAATTAGACACTCTCTGGTTATGTCTGCTTTCATATACTGCAAAACAACTTTCAGGCGTTTGGTCTGGCTGGTATTACTTCCCCTGGTGAATGCAGCACCGGCACTGGCGCAGGAAGGTGAAGGTTTTGATTGCGACTACCTGCTGGGCAACTGGACCGGCCAGTACACATACCCCTGGGATGAGACCTATAGCTGGCGCGCCGAGCTGGATGAAAGCGGTCAGTGGCGGGTGCATTTCTTTAACAGCGAAGGCGAGCAGTACGATTACCAGGAGGGCTTCTGGGATTGCGATGGTGAAATGCTCAGCACCTGGATAGAAGAGGGCGCCGCGGGAACCTTTGTGCACCAATACCGAATTCTTGAGCTCACCCGGTCGCTGCACATTTACGAGTTTATCAGCGACGGCGAACCCGGCCCCATTTACCGCGCTGTTCGCGACCGGCCGGTGCTCAGGTCTTTTGACTAGTTTCCGCTCTGGTGAACCATCACCCCAGTCTCTATAATTTGCGCCCCCGATTGCGGCACGCACAACCGAGCAACCCAAATGAGTAACTTTTCCATAGACCCCGTCGTTTTCGACGCACTGGCTTCTTTCAAAACGCCCGAGCAACTGGGCTTTGGGCGGGTCAAGTCGCCTGTAATGTATCGGGCCAATTGCATCGACGGCGAGTGGCAGGCCGGCGAGGTGGGGCTGTACGCGCCGATATCCGTCGACCCGGCGGCCAAGGTGTTGCACTACGCGCAGGAGGTATTCGAGGGGCTCAAGGCTTACCGGGTAGGCGAGCGCAAGCCCAACTTTTTTCGCCCGCTGAAAAACCAGCAGCGTATGGCCTTTTCGGCGCGGCGTATGGTGATGCCGGAAGTGCCGCCGGAAGTTTTTATGGAGGGCATCAGCGCCATCACCGGCTTGAGCAAAGACCTGATTCCCGTGAAGAGCGGCGAATCGCTTTACCTGCGCCCATTCCTGATTGGCATGACGGGCGAACTGGGCATGGCGCCCTCGTCGGAATACGCCTTTCTGGTAATTGCCAGCCCATCGCAGGCCTACCACGCAGGCCATATGAAGGTACTGATCGAGCGCGAGGGATGCCGCGCGGCGGTGGGCGGCACCGGTGCGGCAAAAACCGGTGGCAACTACGCGGCCGCCACCCTGTCGGCCAAGCGAACTCAGGCGCGGGGTTACCATCAGTCGCTGTGGCTGGATCCGGTGAAACGCGAAAACGTGGAAGAGCTTTCCGGCATGAACCTGTTTGCGTTAATCGATGGCGAGCTGCACACACCGGAGCTTACGCCCACCTTCCTCGAAGGCATCACCCGGGATTCGGTGATTGATCTGGCAAAGCATCTTGGTCACCAGGTGGTCGAGCGAACCATTCCGATTGAAGAGCTGTTGCAGGACATTCGCAGCGGTCGCTGCACCGAGGTGTTTGCCTGCGGCACGGCCGCTATCATCAGCCCGGTTAGCGTGATCGCCGATGCCGATGACACCGCATACGAACTGCCACAGGTTGACGACCTGGCCGCCACACTGCGCAGCAGGTTGCTGGATATTCAGGAACGCCGCAGCGAAGACCCTTTTGGTTGGGTAGTCGAGCTGGAGGATGAGTACTACAACCTGGCTGAAACCAATGCAGGCGCGGCGGAAGCCAGCTGAACTATTTGTCAGCCAGTGTGATCCAGAAACAAAGAAGCCGGGGTAACCCGGCTTTTTTTATGCAAGAGGACGCGACGCCTTGAGAAAGGTGTTACTCGAGGGCCGCGTCAAAGGAACTGAACAGCGCAAGGGTGCCGCCAATCAGTACCAACAGGAGTGTCGGCAGGTTGGCGGGATTTGCCAGCCAGCTGCCGATACTTACCGAAGTGGTAAAGAGTGACTGAGAGGCGGCCAGATGCGCAACGAGGTCGTTCAAACCAATGGCCACCAGCACGGCAACCAGGGCGGGAACCATCCAGGCCAGCAATTTCTTGCGACGCACTGACGCAGCAGATTGCGCGACCAGTTGCGGCTGCAGGCGCGCAAGAAACCCGGAACCCTCAAGATAGGGTTCGTCGGCGCGCGCTTTTGCGAACAGCTTGTCTATTGGATCCTTCATGGGGTTACTTCTTGCCACTCCGACAATAACTCTTGCAGTTTGGCCTTGCCTCTCAGTATATGACTTTTAATCGTTCCCAGTGGAGCCTGCATAATTTCGGCAATTTCTTCCTGGGTATGTTCCCGGTGCAGCGAGAGATGCACCGCTGCCCGTTGGTCGGTTGTGAGCTGGCTCATGGCCCAGGCCAGATCACGCTGCAACTTTTCGTTGCCTTGAACAGACTGGTCGGGAATTGCGTTCAGCGCTTCCTCGTCCAGTGGTTCTAGCTGGTGTTTCCACCTCGCCTGCACGGCCCTCCGGTGCGGTCACCATAACCGAGTTTTCGCTGCCCAAACGAACCGTCAAATTGGCAACGCCATCGAAGTCGATCGAGTTGAAGTCTTCAACCTCTCGGGTTTCTGACTGCGCCATGACAGGCTCGAAAATCAGCCCGGCGGTGCAAGCGATAAATAGAATAGAAAGCAGGTTTTTCATCAGGGTTCTCCCAGGTACTTATCTAGTTGGATGCACTGCGCGTTGGTTTGGATGCAGCAGCCGCCATTTTTTTGTTGCTCACAGGAATGCGGCATAACCCTCTACTGGCAGGATTACCATCATCGGGAACGCAGTGTAAAAAAGCAGTACAAGAATCAGGTTTTTCATGTTGGTTTCTCCCATTGTTTCCAATTGGATGCGGCTTTGGGAGAAACAGATGCAGTGAATAGAAATATTCTTTTGAGTCAGCCACTGCGAGGTGACCGCAAGGCGCAGGTGGCAACCCCGCCGCTTAGTCAATCAGTAGTTCAAATATCACCGATATGTTGTCCCGGAACACCAGCCGATCGGGAGTAAAGGGCGCTACGCCCGCTGTGTCGGCCATCAGCATAGCGCGTTCCATTTGCGGTTGTGCGTAGTTCAGCGGCAGCGGGTTGCTGTTGTGGTACTGAATGGAAATAACCGGCCCAAGCTGCATGCCATATGCCTCGGCAATGGTAGCGGCCTGTTGTTTGGAGTCGGCAATGGCCTGGGCGCGGGCCTCCTGTTCCATTTCGAACTCGCGACTGCTTCGGTATTCAATGCGTTTTAAGCCTTCAATACCTTCGCGCAAGGCGGCATCCAGCAGAGGGTTGAGCAAATCCAGATCGGGTACCTCCACCTGCACATCGCGGCTGGCAAAGTAGCCAATAAATTCGCGTTGGTCGTTGCGGTAGTTGTAGCGCGGCGACAGGCTGATTTGACTGGAGGTCAGGTTTTGCTCATCCAGGCCCACCGATTCAAGGGTAGCAATCAAACGGTTGATTTGCTGGTCGACCAGAGCTTTCGCCTCGGTGCTGCTTTGGTGTTGGGCCTGACCATTCAGATACACCTTGGCCAGATCGGGCTCGATGCGTACCTCGGCCGAGCCGGTCACACTAATCTGGCGGGTGGGCTCGTCGGCCAGCGAATAACCGGCGATAGCAAAACAGGTGATCAAGAGCAGGGCACGCATGGAATTCTCCTTGAGTTACTTATGCCAAGACTTGCGCGGTGCGCGCGGGTTCCCTGGTTGCGAACTATTTCTTGCGCCCGGCGCGAGGATGAGCCTGATCATAGACACGCGCCAGATGCTGAAAATCCAGGTGAGTATAGATCTGCGTAGTGGAGATATTCGAATGCCCCAGCATCTCCTGCACGCTGCGAAGATCGCCGCTTGATTCAAGCATGTGGCTGGCAAACGAATGGCGGAACAGGTGGGGGTGCAGCCGCTGCTCGGCACCCAACTTTAAACCGGCAAGTTCCAGCCGTTTTTGAATCGATCGAATCGAAAGAGGGTTGCCGCTCTTGCCCAGAAACAAGTGCGTTTGCCCCGGCTGGGCGATGTTGCGCCGGTGCTGGTTCCATTTTTGCAGCGCTGCCAGGGCGGTAGCGCCAATGGGCACAATTCGGCTTTTACCGCCCTTGCCTGTTACCTTGACGGTGCCTTCGCCCGGGCTGATGTCGTTCAGTTCGATTCCCGCCAATTCGGCCACGCGCAACCCGGAAGAGTAGAGCAGTTCCATCATGGCCAGGTCGCGTACGGCGATCCAACTGTCACCGACAGCGCTATCAAGCAACTGTTTGGCCTGGTCGACATCCAGAGTTTTTGGCAGGGGCCTGGGCGTTTTGGGTGCCTTGATGTCTGACGCCGGGTTTACCTTTATCCAGCGGTGTTTCAGGCAGTAGCGAAAAAAGCTGCGCAGGCTAGACAGGTAGCGCTGGATAGAACGTGCCGAGTAGTTGGCCTGGCGCAACGGAGCCAGAGTGCCACGGATCATGGCAGCGTCGATCGATTCAATAGGTGCTGAATCGTTGAGTTCAGCCTCGCGGGCAAAGCGGTTCAGGTCGCGGCGGTATCCCTGCAGTGTGTGTGGCGAATAGTTTCGCTCGCTGCGCAGGTGTTGGAGAAATTGATTTTGAGCCTGGGAAAACCCGCAGCTCACAGATGGCGCTCCAGGAGGGCAGCCAGCACCGCCACCAGGTGTTCGATAAAGTCTGTCGCCATGTTGCTTTCGAAGCGGCGTTCATCGCTGTGGCCCAGCAACAGGAATGCGGGTTGGTCGAGAGGCAGCTTCAGCAGCGCAGCCGAGGCAACCTGGTCACTTTCCTGCAGTTTCAGGTGTTCTGCCAGGCGCGCGGGCACACGGCCAACGTAGGTTTTCAGGTCGTACACCTCGCCACTGACGACTGTGCCGCCACCGGCATCCAGCAGCCGGGTGGCTGGCCAGTCGGCAAGGGTGTTTTTATTGGAAGGCTCGAGGCACAGCAGAACGGTTTCCAGCCCGAATACCGATTTCAGGCTGCTTTCGAGCTGTTGCATCAGCGCTTGCGGAGAATCCAGCGGAATCAGTTCGCGAATCAGCTTGTTCATGCCACCCAGCAACACCTCGTTGGCGGCCGCTTCTTCCTGCATAGCCTGAAGCTTGCGTTGCAACTCGGTACGCTCTTCGCGCAGCACCTCGACCTGTTTTTCAATCAGTGAGGCAGCCCCGCCCGACTCGTGGCTTAGCTGGATTAGTTTGAGCAGTTCCGGGTGATTCGACAGGAAATCCGGGTTGTCGCTGAGGAAGTTTTCAACGTCGCTTGCTGCAATGCTTGCTCTGGCTTGTTCTGGCATCAGATTCGTATCCGCCCCTGAAATACAGTTGTTGCCGGACCTTTCAGTACCACCGGGCTTTCGCCCCCTGGCCAGCTGATTTCCAGCGATCCCAAAAGCAGATTAACGGTGACAGGAGATTTGAGCAAGCCGGCGCGAATTCCGGCAATGGCAGCCGCGCAGGCTCCCGACCCGCAGGCCAGTGTTTCGCCAGCGCCGCGCTCATACACTCGCAGGCGGATGTTGTACTCGTCAAGTCGCTGCATAAATCCCACGTTTACACTTTCCGGAAACATCGCGTGCTGCTGGAATTCCTGTCCAACGCTTGCCACCGGCGCGGTGTCGATATCTTCAACCGGTATGACTGCATGCGGGTTGCCCAGAGACAGCGCAAAGAAGCTTTGCTCACCCTCGGAGGTGTCAATGCGGTAGCTGTCCTCTGGCCGGGGCACATCCATAGGAACGCATGCCGGTTCAAAGTTGGGTTGGCCCAGTTCTACCGAGTAGCTGCGGTCGGGGTTGCAGACCAGCTCGAGTTCGCCGACCAGGGTGCTCACCCGGATGCGATTTTTCCCGGTTAACTTGCGGTCGCGCACAAACTTGGCAAAGCAGCGGGCACCATTGCCGCACTGGGCCACTTCCGAACCGTCCTGGTTGAAGATGCGGTAGTGGAAGTCGATGTCTGGTCGTGTGGGAGGTTCCACCAGTAATATCTGGTCGCAGCCAATGCCGGTGTGTCGGTTGGCGATTTTTGCCGCCCGAGCCGGGGACAGCCGCATGGGCTGGGTGACCGCGTCAAGCACCACAAAGTCGTTGCCCAGGGCATGCATCTTGGTAAAACGCGCCAGGGTTGGCGATCTAGACCGCATGTTCGCCTCGCATTAAATCTTCAATGGTTTCGCGTTCGCGCACCAGGCTGCACTGGTTGCCATCCACCAGCACTTCGGCCGCGCGCGGCCGCGAGTTGTAATTGGATGCCATGGTGAAACCGTAGGCGCCTGCCGAATGCAGAGCCAGCAGGTCGCCGGCCTGGATACCAAGCTGCCTGTCTTTACCAAGGAAATCGCTGCTTTCGCAAACCGCACCCACCACGTCCCAGGTGCGCGGTTCTGGCAGGCTGCGCTGGTCGACTTCGGATATGCGCATCCAGGACTGGTAAAGCGCCGGCCGGATCATCTCGGTCATGGCGGCATCCACAATGGCAAAATTGCGGTGCTCGGTGGGCTTGAGGTAATCCACTCGCGTGACCAGAATTCCGGCGTTTGCAGCAATTGAACGGCCGGGCTCGAATACCAGCCGTTGCGGCCGGCTGCCCATGCGTTGCTTGATTGCCGAGCAAAGCTGATCGGGCAGGGGTGGCTGCTCCTGATCGTAGATCACGCCAAGGCCACCGCCCAGGTCCAGGTGCTCGATTTCAATGCCGTCGGCAACCAGCTCGTCCAGTAGAGCGAGCACCCTGTCGAGCGCGTCGAGAAAGGGCGCAATTTCGGTGAGCTGTGAGCCAATATGGCAGTCGACACCAATTACGCGCAGGCCGTCCATATCGCGTGCACGGCGATACAGGTGGGGTGCCAGGGCAATATCAATACCGAACTTGTTTTCTTTCAGGCCAGTGGAAATGTAGGGGTGAGTGCGCGCATCCACATCCGGGTTCACGCGGATGCTTACCGGCGCCCGCACACCCATTTCGCAGGCCACCTGGTTCAGTGTTTCCAGTTCGGCTTCGCTTTCCAGGTTAAAACAGTGCACGCCTACTTCCAGGCCGCGGCGCATGTCGTCGGCTGTTTTGCCCAGGCCCGAATAAACAATGCGGTCGGGGTCGCCGCCGGCAGCCAGCACCCGTTCCAGTTCGCCGCGCGAAACAATATCAAAGCCGCTGCCAAGGCTTGCCAGCAGGCTGAGCACACCCAGGTTGGAGTTGGCCTTGACGGCAAAACACACCATGTCTGCATCGCCCAGGGCGCTTGTCCAGACACGGTAGTGCCGGCGCAGTGTCGCAGCGCTATAGACGTAAAGCGGCGTGCCGTATTGCCCGGCCAAATCGGCAACGGCCAATTCTTCGGCAAACAGCTGGCCCTCACGGTACTCGAAATGATTGCTCATCGGTCCTGTGCTTCTTGTGTGTCGTCCTGATCGGGCAGATAGAGGGGGCCTTTCTGGCCACAGCCCACCAGCGCTAAACTGCTTGTCAGAACTATTGCTATAAGTAGTGTCAGTCGCATAATGCGCGATCCGGAATAAAGCCCGCGACTATAGCAAAAAAGCGCCGCCGCGGTGCCCCCATCACAGAGAGGATAAGATGAGCGAATCGGCTTTCAGCAGCCTGGTGGACGATATTTTCGCCCGCGTGGAAGAGTGGGTGGAGGACGCCGGCCTGGATGTAGACTTTCTCAGCGCCGGTGGCATGTTGACCATTGTGTCGGAAGCGAACGGGTCGCAGGTGATCCTCAGCCGGCAGTCGGCGGTGTCAGAAATCTGGGTGGCGGCCAAAAGCGGAGGCTTCCACTTTAGCCGGCGCGATGGCGACTGGTACTGCAAGACAGGTGAGAGCCTGCAGGAATTGCTGGTGCGCTGCATGCAGGAGCAGTTTAACGAAGCGCCCCGGCAAGCACTGGAGTTACCCGAATGAGTCATCCCAAGATTAATGCCGAGCAGTTCCTGGTATACGGGCGCCCCGGATGCGGCTATTGCTCGGCGGCCGTGCGGCTTCTCGAGGCGCAGGGCAAAGAATACCTTTACGTGGATATCTGGAAAGAGGCTATCGACAAAGCCGAACTGGCCGAGCGCTTCGGCGGGCCGGTATACACCGTGCCGCAAATTCTGCACGGCGATACCTGGGTGGGTGGTTACAGCGAACTGGTGCCCTACCTGCAAAGCGGGGCCTGAAGCCCATTTGTAAAAACTGGCTTAGCCTGGCTCGAATAGGGCAACCGCCCCGCCTAACCTCGCTGCTTTAATTTTTCTGACGCTTCTCGGGCAGCCGCTTGCACCCGTGCCGGAGCCGTGCCGCCGATGTGATCGCGCGATGCAACCGAACCCTCCAGCGTCAGATAGTCGTATACGTCGTCGCCAATCATGTCGCTAAAGCCCTGCAGTGTGGCCAGGTCGAGATCGGCCAGGTCGCAACCCTCTTTTACGGCCAGCGCAACGGCAGACCCCACCACCTCATGTGCATCGCGAAAGGGTAGCCCTTTGCGCACCAGGTAGTCGGCCAGATCGGTTGCCGTGCTGAAGCCCCGGGCAGCCGCTTCGCGCATTACCCCGGCGCAGGGCTGAATAGCCGGAATCATGTCGGCAAAGGCTCGCAGGCAGTCGCGCAGGGTGTCGGCGCAGTCGAACAGAGGTTCTTTGTCTTCCTGGTTGTCCTTGTTGTAAGCCAGTGGTTGCCCCTTCATCAGAGTGATCAATGCAACAAGATGCCCCTGTACCCGGCCCGCTTTTCCTCTTATCAGCTCCGGGACGTCCGGGTTTTTCTTTTGCGGCATGATCGAGGAGCCGGTGCAAAAGCGATCGGGCAGATCGATAAAGGCAAACTGCGCCGAGGCCCAAAGAATGAGCTCTTCCGAGAAGCGCGAAAGGTGCACCATGGTGATGCTGGCCCAGGCGGTGAACTCCATGGCGAAGTCCCGGTCGCTCACCGCATCCAGGGAATTCTCCACCACCCGATCGAAGCCGAGCAGCGCTGCGGTCCGTTCCCGGTTGATGGGGAAGGTGGTGCCCGCGAGGGCCGCGGCCCCCAGGGGGCAGGCATTTAGACGCTTTCGGCAATCCTGAAGGCGGGAACGATCCCGAAGGAGCATCTCAAACCACGCCAGGAAGTGGTGCCCGAGGGTGACGGGCTGGGCCGTCTGAAGATGGGTAAAGCCAGGCATGATGGTGTCAGCGTTGGCCTCGGCCTGAGCCAGAAGGCCCTCGCAAAGGCGCAGTAGCTGGGCG
>CAKZNR010000019.1 GCA_937129725.1 uncultured Cellvibrionales bacterium
GGTCAGATGCTGGTGGCTTTACCTTCGCGGCTTGATTCTCAGCATCTGACCCCCGCTACGCGGGGAGTCAGACACTAAGCTCGGTGGAAGTGTCTGACCCCGTCAGGGGTCAGATGCTGGCGGCTAGTGGCTTGATTCTCAGCATCTGACCCCCGCTGCGCGGGGAGTCACACACTATACATCGGTGGCACCGGGCGCTATGAAAAAGTCCGCCACTCGACCTGCCGAGATGGCCAGTAAATTTAAATCGCGGCCATCGTCACCATCTCGATAACCACTCCCTTCTCGCGAAAAACATCAAGGCTCGCTCGAAGATCGCTGCGCTGGCTGAGATGGTCTCATCCAGCTTGACAGTTTTGGGTTCGAGAATTTTCAGGCGAATTTGAATGGAAGTCTCTACCCGCTCAGCCGCCACTACACTCATAGGGAGGTTGCACGCTATTAGCGCACCCAAAAAAACGAGCTTACAAATTGCTGGCACTTTAGACATCCCCATTGGCGAATATCAGGCAGCGGCATCCTGAATTGACGTTCTGGAACCCACCCAGTCAGCGCTCATACGCCCGAGACGATCACTGCGGAACAACTCACAACGGTCTTCATATGCAAGGCTTTTCCCGAGTTTCTGCCAAAATTTCAGCTGGTCTCCCTTGCAGACTACACCGTCTACCAAAATGAATAGAGCGTCTGCACTCATGGGCTCATCACGAAGTTCGTCAAGCAGGCTCGGCAGCAATTCGGCGGCCTGAAAGTACTGGTTTTCCCTCGCGACCATGGCTTCGTCGAGACGGAAAACGAACTTCCTTAAGGTGGCAAGGCATTGGATCCGCTCGACGAGCTCCCGTGAACTAGCATGCTTCGCCAGCGCCTGCGTGTCGCGCTGGAGAAGGATACTGAACTAGCATTTTGTTTACCTCGCCGATAACTTTTATACCGACCTCGGTTGCGTTTCGATAAACCTAAACGGCATTGCGCACCCGGTGGCGTTGGGGCGGAGTTAATCGCCTAAGAGTTGAGCACGGAAGGCCAGTGACACAATCAGTAACAGTTCGGCAGCCAGAAACGGGGCATTCGGCAAAATCAGTGTGACGAAGTTGGCAAAGTAGAACATGCCACTGGCGTTGCGCCGGGCGGGTTTAGTCTAAGCGACCGGGCGCAGACTGTAATCGGCGTCTGTCAGGCGCAACAGCTCGCCCTCGCCCTGCAACATTAAACTGCCATCGATATCGGCGCCAATGCAGAGATATCGTGGAAGGCGAGCCAGGGTTGCTGCAGGCATTTGATTAACGGGCTCACCTGGCGATGGCTTCACCAGGTGAACCCGCTGACCGCGATACAGAGCACGGCGATTCCACTCGTCCCTAAAAGGTTTGAAACCTCGTTGCTCGAACAATGGGAGGTGCTGCATGAACCCCTGCAGTAATAGTGCAGCCAGCTGATTACGATCTACTGGGTAACCCCGCGAGCGCAGGTCGACCCATGGCTGATCAATCTTATCGACGTCAAGACCGCTGAGATCGTGGTTTATGCCCATCCCTATTAACAGCTCGCAGTCGCCACTCGCGTCGCCGCGAGCGCTAACCAATATTCCTCCTAGCTTCTTACCCCCGAGAAAGATGTCATTCGGCCATTTAATTTGAACGTCAGTTACGCCGGCGAGTTCTAAAGCTTGAGCAACAACAAGCCCCGCCAACAAGCTCATTGATGGCAAGTCGGCGGGCCATCGGGGTAACCGCCACACCAGGGTTGCCGCCAGATTTCGCCAGGGAGTAGAAACCCATTGCCGACTGCGACGACCCTGCCCACCTACCTGGCTTTCTGCCAAGACCAGGCTGCACATACCGGGGCGGCAACCCAGCTGGGCGGCACGGATGTTTGTTGATTCGATTTCGGCATGAACTTCAAGCTGCTCTAAAAGTTTGTTTTCGTCTTCCCTCAGGTAAGCGCGGATAGCCTGCTCACATAACAGGTTACCGCCTTGCGCCAAGAAATAGCCCTTCCCCGGCAAAGCGTGGACAGGTACACCCAAATTGCGCAGCCGGCGAAATCGTTTTGACACAGCGACACGGCTGATACCCCAGCGCTGCCCCAGTTTCGCCCCCCCAAGGTAGCTTGAGCTGTTTAGCCTGGCCACCAGCATCCGGTCGATATCATCTAGCACGCAAAGGCTCCAACCAATAAAGAGGTACAAGGATACCTCGGCTAAATTTTCAGCCCAACTATACCTGACGGCTGTTTTCGACGCTCAATTGCTATGCGTTTCACATTTGATACTATGCGTTACACGATAAAAATACTTCTTTCCTGTATTCGTTAACCAGTTCCGAAATGAGAAAGGCACTTTGGCGAAATGGAAGAGAACGACATGTCCGATTAAAAAAGACGAGAAGCTATTGCTTTAAGGCTTTGGCTGGCTTTTACCCTGCTGTGCTGGAGCATTTTTCTGATCGTCATACTAATCTAAAAAACGAAACATTTGTAACAAGTGCACAAAATTACTGTTTAGGAAAGAGTAACTGTGGAAAAGATTGAAGGTAACGACAACTTGTTTAATCGGGCTAACGAAGCGCTTTCCGAACCTGCGACCGACCGGGCCATTCGTGTTCTTCTAATTGATGATGATCCTATTTTCTGTCGCATATTTTGCCATCGACTGCGCCTTGAAAAAATTGAGTGTGAATACTGCACAAATAGCCAAATGGCGCTGAAAGCCGTGGAAAAAATCAATCCAGATGTCATTTTCGTTGATTTTAATCTTGGCGATCCAGTCGATGGAGCGTCGCTATGTCAGTGGCTGTCTACCTTAACCGATGCAGCCATTGTGGCAATTTCGGCCGACTTACGGGAAGAAACAGCGTTGATTAACCTCAAGGCAGGAGCGCTGAACTACCTTACCAAGCCAATTAATTTCCGCTTACTCCCTCCAACAGTGAGGTCTATGACGCGTTACGCTCGTACCCACCGAAGCGAAGAAGATCGTGTCAAACGCTACCTGGAGGGCGCCATCAAGATTGATTTTTCAGCCAACCTATTGTTCTTGAGAGAAGAAAAATACGATCTATCACCAAAAGAAACATCAATAGTGAATGCGCTTCTCGCAAACTTTGGCCGAACCGTACCGAAGAACGTCTTATTCGAACAAGTTTACCGATATGAATATGATCCAAGTAGCCGAGCGCTTGACATCGCGGTCTGCCGCCTGCGAAAAAAAGTTTTTGAAAAAAGCGATTTCAAAATATACACCCTGAGATCAAGAGGGTTTCGGCTCGATTGGGTTGTTCCGCCTGCTGTATCTGAAGCAAAAGGCGAGTCTCTGGTTCCTTTGTTAACCGATGTCTAGGTCCGCTATGCACAACAAAACAGTTTTGGTAGTCGAAGACAATCTCATTAATCAGCATGTGATAGGCGACATGCTTGAATCCTTTGGCTTTCAACCCTTTATCGCAGGTAGCGGCGAGCAAGCACTGAAGATATTCGATCGCCAGGAGATAGCCTTGGTATTGATGGACGTTCGACTACCCGGCTTGAACGGATTGGAAACAACGCAGGCAATACGACAACTTGAAGCGGGTGAGTCCGTGCCCGTTATAGCCTTGACGGCGGATGCCATGACTGGTGCCGAACAGCAATGCCGGCGGGCGGGCATGAGCGATTTTCTGGCCAAACCCATTGATCCGAATGAGTTGCAATCGAGATTAAATTTCTGGTGCGCGCGAAACTCTTGCGAGGTTTAGTAGTATGAGTGTTCTAGAAATGCCCGAAGCCCTTGACAAGGGGCAAAGCTTGCCATCGGTTTTGTTCAGGCAAAAGTGGCATCTTTCGAGCAGCCAGGATATCAGCTTTGACAACCTGACCAACATCGCCGCCGAGTCGCTTGATATGCCAGTTGCCATGGTAAACCTGGTGTCTGAACATTGGCTAATGGTCAAGTCCAGTGTTGGTCTGGCCGCCCACAAAGTAGCACTCGATCAGTCGCTGTGCGGCAAAGTGGCGCATCGGGACGAACTGATGCTCTGGTCTGATATTGACTTCCCCACCGACTGGTGTGCTATTTCAAGTGATAATCAGGGAAAGGGTAATTTTCAGTTTTATGCTGGAGCACCCATACACGACATCGACGGTAGCGTTTTGGGTACCCTTTGCGTAATGGATTTTGTGCCGCGCGAAATGCACGATGCGCACAAAAAATTACTGACAGGGCTCGCCGGGCAACTTGAAAATTTAGTCAAGATGGATCGATTGAACGAGTCGTTAAAACAAGAGTTGGCTCAGTCGGAAAGCTACCGAAATCAGCTGGAAGACCTTCTGGGCGCAATTGACTTGGCATCTGATGGTATTGCCATCCTCGGGCCGGATGAAAACTACCGATATCTGAACAAAGCTCATGTCGAGCTTTTCGGGTTTGAACATGAAGAGGATTTGCTGGGGAAAAGCTGGCGCACCCTATACTCTGCAGAGAAAGTTTCCGAGTTCGAGAGCAAGGCGTTTCCAAAACTGGGTGAAACAGGTTGTTGGTCCGGGGAGGCCGTGGCCAGGCGCCAGGACGGCAGCGAGTTTCACGAAGAAATTAGCTTAACCGCCCTGCGCGGAGGCGGATTAGTGTGCATTTGCCGCGATGTGTCCGTGAGAGTGAACCAGCAACAGCAGATATTAAAAGCCAAACAAACGGCTGATCGCGCTTCGAAAATCAAGTCGGAATTTATTGCCAATGTCAGCCATGAACTTCGGACGCCACTCAACGGCATAGTGGGGCTCATATACTTGTTAAAGCGCTTGCCACTCGACGACAAGGCTTTGGAGTATATCGAAATGGCCGATACGTCGGCCAATGCCCTGTTATGCCTAATATCCGACCTGCTTGATTTTTCCAAGATTGAAGCCGGTAAAATGGAATACAAAATTGAGCCCGTTCCTCTGGCCGAAGTATTGGAGGAAAGTTTCAATAGCGTATTGCCACTCGCCACAGAAAAAAAACTACCCATTATTATAAAAAACGAGATACCCGAGACCATTCTCAACACCGACCGCAATCGGCTTGCCCAGATTTTAAAAAATTTGTTGTCCAATGCGGTGAAGTTTACTGATGAAGGGCAGGTACAACTGCAAGCAAATTTGGAAGCCGGGCAGATTGTTCTGTCGGTAGTAGACAGCGGGTGTGGTATCTCCGAAGATCTAAAAAGCCAAATTTTTGAGCCTTTTACGCAAGACAACACTTTGTCAATGTCAACAGGAGGTACCGGCTTGGGATTATCCATATGCAATCGTTTAGCGGAAGGCCTAGGCGGAACCCTGAAGTTTGAATCAAAGCCAGGGCTGGGCACACAATTCAACCTGTGCTTGCCAGTTAATCCTTAAACGACTCCCCGAAAAAAGGGGAGGTTTTTCGAATTCAACAATTGGTGAGAACAATTAGAAAAGGCCGCTCGTTTACCAGTACCCCTGTTTGGGACAGGGCAGTGTTTGAGTATTACGTACCAAACCATACAAGCGTTTTTAGAGACGGTCTGGTTGCTGACTACTTAACACAAACGCGCCCAGTTGTAGATTTCCTGATTCAGGCCGACTTAACGGAAGAAAGCAGAGAGATGGCGTGTTTGAGTCACCGGATCCGTTCCAGCACGCAGATGCTTGGGCTTAGTAGGTTGGCTTATCTGTTGGAGCATCTGGAGCTGGCTATAACGGAAGACTCGCTGGACTCGGCCCACGAATTCTGCCTTCTGCTTCCCTCAGTGGCCCAGGAAAGCTTTAACACCCTGGAACAACAACTGAAAGTGGCCTGCAGCTAGCGAAAAATATCAGCTTGGGCGCAGCAAATACAGTCAACGGGCGAAGCAGGCAGATGAAGGGAAGCAACGCATCTGTTAACCTTAACAGCTAATTCAGGTTAACAGAACTCGTTATGGACGCCACCGCCCACTCTGCCGTGCAATATGCCAACCCCAACCCGCCGCAGCGCTGGAACCGCCAGCAGGTGCTTGAACTGTTCCAGCTGCCCTTCAACGACCTGCTGTTCAAAGCCCAGCAGGTGCACCGTGAACACTTTGACGCCAACCGCGTGCAGCTGAGCACCCTGCTCAGCATCAAAACCGGTGCCTGCCCGGAGGACTGCGCCTACTGTCCGCAAAGTGGCCACTACAACACCGAGTTGGAAAAAGAAAAGCTGCTGCCGCTGGAACCCATACTGCAGGCCGCCCAGGCCGCGAAAGATGCCGGTGCCACGCGCTTTTGCATGGGCGCTGCATGGCGCAGCCCGTCCGATAAAGAGCTGCCGCAGGTGTTGGCCACCGTGAAAGCAGTAAAACAGCTTGGGCTGGAAACCTGCGCCACCCTGGGCATGTTAAAACCCGAGCAGGCCCAGCAACTTGCCAAGGCCGGGCTGGATTACTACAACCACAACCTGGATACCTCGGAAGACTACTACGACCAGATTATTACCACCCGCACCTACCAGGACCGGCTGGACACACTGGAGGCCGTGCGCGATGCCGGCATGAATGTATGCTGCGGCGGCATTGTGGGCATGGGCGAGAGTGAAAACGACCGGGTTGGCCTGCTGCTTACCCTGGCCAACCTGCCCAAGCCGCCCGAAAGCGTGCCGATAAACAACCTGGTGAAGGTACCCGGTACACCGCTGGAAGATGTCGACGATCTGGACGATTTCGACTTCATTCGCACCATTGCTGTGGCCCGTATTCTGATGCCCACCAGCTATGTGCGCCTGTCGGCGGGGCGCCACGAGATGAACGAGCAGATGCAGGCCCTATGCTTTATGGCAGGCGCCAACTCGATTTTTTACGGCGACGAACTGCTCACCACAGAAAACAGCAGCTGCCAGCACGACCAGGCGCTGTTCCAACGGCTGGGTATTCAGGCCGAAGCCTGACATGGGGCTGCAGGAACGGCTGCGGGCGCAGCTGCAACAGCGCGAGCGCGAGCAACTGCACCGCCAGCGGCTTAGTCTGGACAGCCCACAGGCTGCCGAAATTCGGCTGGGCAACGAGCAACTGCTGAATTTTTGCAGCAACGACTACCTGGGTCTGGCCAATCACCCTGCCGTTATCGAAGCCAGCCAGGCTGCGGCGGCGCAATGGGGAGCCGGCAGCGGCGCCTCGCACCTGGTGTGCGGCCACACCAGCCTGGTAGATGAACTGGAACGAAAGTTTGCCAACTTTGTTGGCGCCCAGCGCGCGCTGTTGCTGTCCACCGGCTACATGGCCAACCTGGCCGCCATCACTAGCTTTGCAGGGCGCGGCAGCTGGGTGCTGCAGGATAAGCTGAACCACGCCTCGCTGATTGACGCCGCCACCCTTTCACGCGCCAGACTAAAGCGCTGGCGCCACGGCGATACGGCGCATTTGCGACAGCTGCTGCAACAGCCCGACCGACCCGAAAGCCTGCTGCTGGCCAGTGACAGCGTTTTCTCGATGGACGGCGACCTGGCAAACCTGGGCGAGCTCGCCAACATCGGCCATGAATACGACGCGCTAACCCTGCTGGACGATGCTCACGGCATTGGCGTGATGGGGCGCGACGGCCGTGGCAGTTTGGATGCGGCAGGACTGCAACCCAAAGGCAACCTGCTGATGCTGGCTACGCTGGGCAAGGCACTGGGCAACTTCGGGGCGCTACTGACAGGCGATATCCTGCTGATTGAAACCCTGGTGCAACAGGCCAGGCCCTATATTTACACCACGGCACTTCCACCTTCAGTAGTAGCGGGCAGTCTGAAAGCGCTAGAGCTACTTCAAAGCGAAGCCTGGCGCCAACAGCAACTGCAAGAGAACATCCGCTATTTCTGCCAGTGTGCCGGCCAGGAAAACCTGCCCTTGATGGCATCGCGCACGGCCATTCAGCCCATTGTATTGGGTAGCAACCAACGCGCCCTGGATGCCTCGCGGGCTTTGCGCGAAAAAGGCTTGTTGGTTACTGCCATTCGCCCGCCCACGGTACCCAAAAGCACTGCTCGACTGCGCATTACCCTGCGCGCCGACCACAGCCGCCAACAAATCGACCGCCTACTTGAGAACCTGGTGCAATTGTCTGTGCAGCCGGAGTTGGCGCAATGAGCCTGCAACTGATTCCCGGATGGGCCATGAGTGGTCAGGTGTTTGCGCCACTGCAGCAACAGCTGGGCAACCCTGGCCAGATAGCCGACTTGCCGGGGTTTGGTTCGCGCAACCGGGAAACCTGCCCTACCCGCCTGCACGCCCTGGCCCGCGCTTTACCTCCGCCTGGCCGCGGCGCGGTGCTTCTGGGCTGGTCGCTGGGCGGCATGGCCTGCATGCAGTTGGCTTTGCAGCACCCGGGGCAAATCGGTGCACTAATACTGGTTTGTAGCACACCTCGTTTTGTCGCCTCGCCAGACTGGCCCATCGGTACCGAACTGGCCAACTTCGTCGCCTTCCGCGAAGACTTCCGCAACAACTGGGGAAAAACCCTGCGGCGCTTTCTGCTAATGCAGGCGGGCAAGTCATCCGGCAACAACCGCAAGCTGGCCCAAACCATTCGCCAGCTGGGCGAAACCACACCGCAACCAAGCCCTGCCAGCATGAACAATGGTCTGGAAATATTGGCCCACGCCGATTTGCGCAGTGACATTCGGAAATTGTCTCTGCCCGTGCTGCTGGTCGGTGGCAAGCGGGACCGGGTTTGCCACCCCGACGCTTCGCGATGGATGGCGCAGCAGCTGCCCAACGCGCGTTTGCTCGAGCTGGATTGCGGGCACGCGCCGCACCTGTCACACACCCCTGTGCTGGCGGGGGAGATCGAAAAATTCATGCAGGAGCTGGCCGCGTGAGCGAATTGGATAAGAAGCGCGTTGCGCAGCAATTTAGCCGCGCAGCCAGCGGCTACAATTGCGCCAACCCGGCCCAGGACGCCATGGCTTCGCACCTGTACAACTGGGCCCAAAGCCTTACCGGTAGCCCGCAAACCATTGTTGACCTGGGCTGTGGCACGGGCAATCTGGCCGGTCGCATGGCCCACCTGTACCCGGATGCGCATTGTGTTGGCCTGGATATTGCGCCGGGCATGCTCCGGCAGGCGCGCAAGGAAGTGCCCTGCTGCATTCAGGCCGACATGGAACAACTGCCCCTGGCACCGCGCAGCATCAACTTGCTGCTGTCCAGCGCAGCCCTGCAATGGACCAATACCGCCAACCTGTTGCCGCAACTATCCCAGCTGGTAAAACCCGGAGGCAACGCACTGCTGGGGTTGTTTGTTGATGGCACCCTGGCCGAGTGGCGCGATGCGCTTGCGCGCTGCGGCATGGAGTCGCTGCACCCCCTGCCGTCCAGCGATGAATTGCTGGCCCAGCTGGGCGCTGGTTGGCGCGTGGTGCGCCAACAGGAGTTTTCCACCTGCCTGCAGTTCGATTCGCCCGAGGCCATGCTTATGAGCACCCGCAGCACCGGCGCAACCAATGCGCGGCGCGACCGCCCAGCCGGGCTTACCGGAGTGCAGCGATGGCGCCGGCTGCGCAACGCGCTGGAACAGTCGGCGGACAATGGCGTTTACCGCCTCACCTACCGCTCTCTATGTTTGCAGCTGACGCCCGCCTGACATGTACCAGTTAACCCACTCCATTTTCCTTGCCGGTACCGATACGGGTGTTGGCAAAACTCATGTAGGTTGCCAGCTGCTGCGGCAGGCCCACGCGAACGGGCAACAGGTAGCTGCCTGGAAACCGGTCGCTGCCGGTTGTGAGCTTTACAGGGGCCAGTGGCAGAACGACGATGCACTGGCGCTTCAAAACGCGGCTGGCAACTGGCAGAGCTATAGCGAAGTAAACCCGCTAGCTCTGCCACTGGC
>CAKZNR010000020.1 GCA_937129725.1 uncultured Cellvibrionales bacterium
GCCATGCTAACGCCCTCGTCTACCACAAGGCCTTCCACCTGATGAAACATGGGAGTATGGGTGACGTCGGAATCACAGCGATAAACCCGCCCGGGGCAAATGCAACGTATGGGCGGATCCTGGGTTTCCATGGTGCGAATTTGTACCGGCGAAGTGTGGGTTCGCAACACATGGGAGGCATCAATATAAAATGTGTCGTGCATGGCACGAGCCGGATGATCCGCCGGAATATTGAGGGCCTCGAAGTTGTGAAAGTCGTCCTCGATTTCCGGCCCGCTTTCGACGCTGAAACCGGCCTGAACAAAAATATCCTCGATACGGCGCAGAGTTCGCGTAACAGGGTGCAGTGAACCAAGCTCCCCACCGTCAACCGGCAGGGTGACATCCACCTTCTCGGTGGAAAGGCGCTGGGCAAGCGCAGCTGCCTGCAGGTCGGTTTTGCGCGCTTCGATTTGCTGCTGAACGGCCTGCTTGGCCTTGTTGATCTCGGCGCCTGCTTTGGGGCGCTCTGCCGGGTCGAGGCTGCCCAGTTGCTTTAAAAGCGCAGTCAGCTCGCCCTTTTTGCCAAGAGCTTCCACCCGCAACGCCTCGAGGCCCTGCAAGTCAGTGGCATCGGCAACTTTCTGCAACAACGCCTGCTTGATCTGTTCGAGTTGTTCCATCAATAAACCGTCAAAAAAAAGGGAGCGACCGCGGCCTCTCCCTTCCAATCAAGGGAACACCCTTACAGGTGCCCCGCTTTAAATCAGGCCAGAGCGGCTTTGGCTTGCTCTACTACCTGGGCAAAAGCTGCCTTGTCGTGAACTGCCATGTCGGCCAGAACGCGTCGGTCGAGCTCAATACCTGATTTTTTCAGACCCGACATCAGCTGACTGTAGGTCATGCCTTCAGCGCGAGACTGCGCGTTGATACGGGCAATCCACAGCTGGCGGAATGTGCGTTTCTTGGCTTTACGGTCGCGGTAAGCGTATTGACCGGCTTTGGTAACGGCCTGGGTCGCTACGCGATAAACCCTGCTACGGGCTCCGTAGTAACCTTTGGCCTGCTTCATTACCTTCTTGTGGCGTGCACGCGCAGTGACACCTCGTTTAACTCGTGGCATGTGTCAAATCCCCCTTACTTGGCGCGCAGAAGACGGTCGACATGAACCGTATCTGACTTGTTCAGTTGAGATGTACCGCGCAGCTGACGCTTACGCTTGGTGGTCATCTTTGTAAGGATGTGACTTTTGAAAGCATGTTTATGCTTGTAGGAACCGCTACCGGTTTTCTTGAACCGTTTCGCAGCCCCGCTGTGCACTTTAGCCTTGGGCATGGTATTTCTCCGCATTTGTCGCAGCCTGCTGCGAACTTGTTAATTAGCGCTTTTGGATTATTCCGTAGCGACTAGTTTTTCTTTTTGGGTGCCAACACCATAGTGAGTTGGCGACCCTCCATTTTCGGGTACTGCTCGACAGAGGAGATTTCGCCAAGGTCGGTTTCAATGCGTTTAAGCATTTCCATTCCGAGCTCCTGGTGAGCCATCTCTCGGCCGCGGAACCGTAGGGTTACCTTGGCCTTGTCACCCGCTTCAAGGAAACGTGTCAGGTTGCGTAGTTTGACCTGATAGTCTCCGATGTCCGTGTGGGGACGAAACTTCATTTCTTTAACTTGAGTTTGCTTCTGTTTTTTCTTGGCCGCCGCTTTCTGCTTTTTGGCCTCAAAAACAAACTTGCCGTAATCCATCACTTTGCAAACAGGAGGTTCGGCCATAGGCGCGATCTCTACAAGGTCGAGTGTGACCTCTTCTGCTGCTTGCAAAGCGTCAGCAAGGCTGACAACTCCGATTTGATCTCCAGCCGGCCCGACCAGTCTTACCTGTTTGGCAGTGATCTCGTCGTTAATTTTGGGCCGCTCTTTTCGGCTGTCGTTGATACGCAAAACTCCAGTTAATTAACAATACGACCGCGCCGGCTCGTCTCTTCTGCCAGGACGTTCTGCAAGTTTTCAAGAGACATTGCCCCCAGATCTTTGCCGTCCCGCGTACGAACCGCCACGGTCTCGTTTTCTACCTCTTTGTCTCCGAGGACAAGCAGGTATGGCACACGCGCAATTGTGTGCTCGCGGATTTTAAAGCCGATCTTTTCGTTTCTCAAGTCAAGATCGACCCTAACGCCCTGTTTTTTCAAGTTTTTGGCGACAGATCGAGCATATTCTTCCTGCCGGTCGGTAATATTCATGATAGTTACCTGAACCGGAGCCAGCCAAAGCGGAAAGGCGCCTTCGTAGTGTTCGATCAAAATACCGATAAATCGCTCGAAGGAACCCAGAATGGCCCGGTGCAACATGACGGGCACCTGCCGGCTGCCATCCTCGGCTACATACTGCGCATCGAGGCGGCCTGGCATGGAAAAATCCACCTGGATAGTACCGCACTGCCAGACTCGTCCAATGCAGTCCTTCAGGCTGAATTCAATCTTGGGCCCGTAGAAGGCGCCCTCGCCCGGCAGCAACTCGTAAGGCAAATCGGCGGCCTGCAACGCATCGGCCAGCGCTTTCTCTGCCTTGTCCCAGACTTCGTCACTACCCACTCGCTTCTCGGGACGGGTAGACAACTTGATCAGGACCTCGTCGAAGCCGAAATCGGCATATACCTGGTACAGCAGGTCGATAAAGGTGGCCACCTCGCTCTGAATTTGCGCTTCGGTACAGAAGATATGAGCATCGTCCTGCACAAAACCGCGTACGCGCATCAACCCCTGCAGTGTGCCACTGGCTTCATTGCGGTGGCAGCTGCCGAACTCAGCCAGGCGCAAAGGCAAATCGCGGTATGAGCGCAGCCCCTGGTTAAATACCTGCACATGACAGGGACAGTTCATTGGTTTTACCGCGTAGTCGCGATTTTCGCTTTCCACGGTAAACATGTCTTCGCGAAACTTGTCCCAGTGGCCGGACTTTTCCCACAGGGTACGGTCAACCACCAGCGGAGTTTTAATTTCCCTGTAGCCGTTATCGCGCTGCACCTTGCGCATGTAGCTTTCGATTTCGCTGTAGATTGTCCAGCCCGCCGGGTGCCAGAAAATCATGCCCGGCGCTTCTTCCTGAATGTGGAACAGGTCAAGCTTGCGACCCAGCTTGCGGTGGTCGCGCTTCTCGGCTTCCTGCAAACGAGTCAGGTAAGCATTCAGCTCTTTCTTATTGGTCCAGGCGGTGCCGTAGATACGGGTAAGCATTTCGTTATTCGAGTCGCCGCGCCAATAGGCTCCGGCAACCTTCATCAGCTTAAAGTGCTTGAGAAAATTAGTGTTTGGCACGTGCGGGCCGCGACACAAATCATGCCAGCCACCCTGTTTGTAGACCGAGATTTCCTCACCTTCGGGCAGGTCTTCAATAATCTCGACCTTGTAGTGCTCGCCCATCTGTTTGAACTGCTCGATGGCGTCTTCCCGTGACATCACAACACGCTCGACCGGCTGATCGTTGGTAGCCAGTTCTTTCATGCGCGCTTCGATCTTCTCGAGATCTTCCAGCGTGAATGCTCGCTCGTACGCAAAGTCATAGTAGAAGCCGTCTTCAATCACCGGCCCAATGGTCACCTGAGCACCGGGGAACAGGTCTTGCACCGCCTGTGCCAGAAGGTGGGCAGTGGAGTGCCGGATAATTTCCAACGCTTCGGGCGATCGGTCGGTCACAATGGAAAGCTGTGCATCGCCGCTGATCAGGAAGCTGGTATCGACTTCTTTGCCATCCACCACACCAGCCAGCGCAGACTTGGCCAAACCGGGGCCGATATCGGCGGCAACATCGTGAACTGATACAGGCTTGTCGAATTGACGGACAGAACCGTCGGGCAGGGTTACGTTAACCATCTTGTCTCCAGTGGTGGCCCATACGCGGGGTCACGTGTGTTTTAGGAGCGGAGAACCGCGCCTTGCGTAAATTGGTACGACCGAGTGGACTCGAACCACCGACCCCCACCATGTCAAGGTGGTGCTCTAACCAGCTGAGCTACGGTCGTATTGTTATTGGAAGCGGTTATTTTACACGCTGATGTCGTCAGCGCTGTGCTCG
>CAKZNR010000021.1 GCA_937129725.1 uncultured Cellvibrionales bacterium
GGCTTCGGTTAACGCGGAGCATTTTAGCAGAATCTTCAGCGTCCGCCAGCCTGAAATCACCCGCTCAATCCTGCCTGTAATGCTTGCAAACCAGCGGAACCAATGCCTTTAGCCCCTTGCCCCGATTAGTGGTTTTCCAGGCAAGGAAATGGTCGGTGCCGGAGCCAGCCATTTCGCTGGGTTTCTCCACCAACTCGCCGCTTTCGAACCATGGTTGCACAATATCGCGGGGCAAAAAGCCTACGCCTACGCCCGCCAATTGCGCACACAGCTTGTGCTGAATTGACTGCACGAAACAGTATTTTCGTCCAGGCACAAAACGGGTAGACCGGGGAATCAGGTTGCGCGCCGAATCGTGCACCACCACAAGCGATTCCTGCGCAAGATCCTGCTCGGTCGCCAAATCGGGGTTATCCAGCAATGGATGACCCGGCCGCAAGGCCAGCAGCATGTCCACGGCCGGTAGCACCTCGGCTCGAAAACCCTGGTGTGAAGGCACCGGCCCCTGGCCGCCTACCAACAGGTCAACCTGGTCACTTTCCAGTACCTCCCAGCCACCACTCATCACTTCCTCACGCACATCGAAGTCCACTGCCGGATGGCTTCGGCTGAATTCAGCCAGGGCATCAAAAAAGGGCTGCGGGTCGTAGGCACTGTCCAGGGCAACTCGAATGCGTGGTTCCCAACCAGTAGCCACCTCGCGGGTTTGCTGGCCCAGGCTCTGTGCGGTTTGCAGCAGTTGCCTGCCATTCTCGAGCAAATAGCGTCCGGCCGCGGTCAGGCGGGAGTTGCGGCCCACTCGCTGAAATAGAGTGACACCCAGGTTTTCTTCCAACTTTTGCACACTGTAGGAGATTGCCGAAGGTACCCGGTCAAGCTCCTCGGCAGCTGCCGCAAATGAACCGCGCCGCTCAATCGCATCCAGTACCTGCAACGCGTCCAGGGATAGAGGCGCTTCTTTCATGGGTCTAACCTTTCAGTATTTTTGAACTATTGATTCCAATTTATCCGGTTACTCCGGCGGCGGCAACTCGTTACCCTGATTCAACAAATCAGGAGTAGTAATGGGACTTTTACAAGACGGCAAATGGGTCGACCAGTGGTATAACTCGAAAGACGGGCGGTTTCACCGACAGGAAAGCCGTTTCAGGCATGAATTGGGCAGCGACGAATTTCCCGCCGAGAGCGGGCGTTATCACCTTTATGTTTCCATGGCATGCCCCTGGGCGCACCGCGCACTGATATTTCGTCATCTTAAGGGGCTGGAGCCGCACATTAGTGTGTCCAGCGTTGCGCCGCTGATGCTCGAAAATGGCTGGGAATTTAGCCGCGAACATCCGGACCATCTATACGGGTCCGATTTTATTTATCAGCTGTACCTGAAGGCAGCGCCCGACTACGAGGGTCGCGTCACGGTGCCCCTGCTGTGGGACAAGAAAACCGGCCAGATCGTAAATAACGAGTCGGCTGAAATTATCCGCATGTTCAACTCGGCATTTGATGCCCTTACGGGCAACCGCGAAGATTATTATCCGCAGGAACTTCGCGCTGAAATTGACCGCATCAATGAGCGCGTTTATCACAGCGTCAACAATGGCGTTTACAAGGCCGGCTTCGCCACCGAACAGCAGGTATACGAAGAGGCAGTGGGCGAACTATTCGAGTCGTTGCACTGGCTGGAAGAGCTTCTGGGCACTCGCCGATACCTTGCCGGTGGGCGCTTGACCGAAGCCGACTGGCGCCTGTTCACCACGCTAATTCGGTTCGACCCGGTTTATCACGGGCACTTCAAGTGCAACCTGCAGCGCCTTTCAGACTTCCCCAACCTGTTCGCCTATATGCGCGAGTTGTGGCAAATACCCGGCATTGCACAAAGTGTAAAGTTTGATCAGATCAAAGAGCACTACTATGGCAGTCACAAACAGATTAACCCCATGGGCATTGTGCCGCTGGGGCCAGAACAAAATCTGCATAGCCCGCACGGGCGCAACCAACTGGACGGATAAAGCACATGACCTCATATCGCCAGCTCGTTGCTCGCCTGCCTTCTCAACCCAGTCAGGACGGCGACGGCGTGAAGATACAACGCATTGCCGGGCCGCATTTCAATCAGTGGCTGGACCCCTGGCTGATGCTTGATGAAATACGATCCGACGATGCCGCGAATTACATCGGCGGCTTTCCCGCTCATCCACATCGCGGTTTCGAAACCATCACCCTGATGATGGCCGGTCGCATGCGTCATCGCGACCATCTGGGGAACGAGGGCGTGATCGAACCGGGTGATGTGCAGTGGATGACAGCGGGTCGGGGCGTGGTGCACTCGGAAATGCCGGAGCAAAGCGAAGGCCTGCTGCATGGGTTCCAGCTGTGGTTAAACCTGCCCTCCAAAGAGAAAATGAAGCCGGCAGCCTACCGGGACATTCGCGCCAATCAGGTGACCCAAATAGAGATTGGGCAAGCAGCAGAGATACGCCTGATTGCCGGCAAACTGAAGCAGGATGGTCAAGAGTACATTGGGCCCATTGACGGCCTGTCTACCCAGCCCCTGCTAGCCGATATTCACCTGAACGCCGGACAGAGCCTTAACCTTGAGAGCAGCGCTGCACAGCGGCTGATGCTTTATCCCTATGATGGATCCACCACAGAGCTGGAATCTCGAACCCTGGGCATTTATGACCAGGGCGACCAACTGAGAATAGCCGCTTCGGGCGAGCCCGCCCGCCTGCTGCTGATTGGCGGCGTGCCTCTGCGCGAACCCATTGCCCAGTACGGCCCATTCGTGATGAACACCCAGGACGAGCTGATGCAGGCAATTCAGGACTATCAGAATGGCGAACTGACGGGCTCAGGCGCATGAGCCGACATTTGTGCCAGTCACGCTGCTATTTGTGCAAGCAGAGCCCTTCCGCCCTGTGTTAGATTTTCTCTGAATTTCAGATCGGGTGAAGCATGTATCCCTTCTTTCGCGTGTTTCTCACGCTACAAACCGCCAAGCATCGCCCCAGGGTTCAGCCTCTGGACACCTGCGTGTTAACCCAATCGGTATGGCTGACCGATCTGGATGTCTATGCCGAACTCAACAACGCCAAATACCTCACCCTGATGGAACTGGCCCGCTGGGACATGGGGGTGCGCACCGGCCTGGTTGATTTGATTCGACGGGAAAAGTACGGCCTGGTGGTAGCTGGCTGCAGTATTCGCTATCGCAAGCGCCTTACCCTGGGGCAAAAGTTCCAGATGCATACGCGGGTAGTGGGTGTAGACAAGCGCTGGGTTTACATTGAACAAAGCATCTACCGCAATGGCCAGCAGTGCACCGGTGCGCTATTTCGAACCGGCGTCACTTCAAAACAGGGGCTGGTGCCGCCACAGCAGGTATTCGCACAGCTGGGGGTAGCGGAAATGCCCAAGCCGCCGGAATGGGTTATGCAATGGGATGAGTCGGACAACAACCGGCCCTGGCAGGATCAGCTCTGAGTGCCGGGTTCCGGTTCTGGTTCCAATGAATCGCGCATATTGCCACGCGCATAACAAAACCAGGCGGCCACCAGCGCATAGCCGAATGAAAGGCTGAGGGCCAGGCGAATCGAGCTGAGCAAACTGTCGTAATTTGCGGGTGTAATGGGTTCATCATTCATCATGATGGCAATAATCATCATCACAATACCCATGCCAATCATGTTGCCCAGGGTTCTGCTCAGGTTTACCGTTGCCGATGCCATGCTCAAGCCTGCCCGGCGCAGGCTGCTCATAGCCGCATTATTGTTGGGCGTGGAGAAAAAACCAAAACCAATGCCGATAAACACCTGCGATAGCGGCACCATATAGTTGGGAGTGTCGTACCCCAGCCCCAACAATATACCGAAACCCGTGGCAATAGAAAGGCTGCCAAAAGTAGTCAGCAAACGCGGTTCGTAGCGATCAGACAGTTTGCCGGTGAAGGGCGCCAGAATGGCCATAATTACCGCCTGCACAACCAGCAATTGCCCTGCCAGCCCGGGCGGAACACCCTTGATGTACTGAAGGTAGAGGCTCAGCAGGAAGGTTACCGGGAAAGTGGCCGAATAGAGCAAAAAGGAAGATATCAGGGAGAAGGAAAACACCCGGTTGGCGCGAATGGCCTGTACCTGAACCAGGGGTTGCTCAACCCGATTCTGGTGGTAAAGAAACAGCCACCCAAAGGCCAACGACAGCAACAGGGTAGCCGCCCCGCCCCAGCTGGGCATTGCTGAAAGCCCCAGCAACACGGAAATTGCCCAGCCTGCAAAAACCAGCGCGCCGGTTACGTCGAAGGTAGGCTTCACTTCGGCTTTCCAGTCGCCCTTCAGCTTCCACAGCGTGAGCGCAATCACCAGAATACTGAGCGGCAGCTGAAACAAAAATATGCTGCGCCAGCCGAAATGCTCGGTGAAAAAGCCGCCTACCAATGGGCCGGAAAACAGCCCCACATAGACAGAGGCCGCCACATAGCCCAATGCCCCACCGCGCTGCTCCCGCGGGAACACCGCGGTAATAATGGCCATGCCGGTGCCAAACACCTGTGCAGCGCCAACGCCCTGCAGCACACGGCAACCAATTAGCCACCAGATATTCTGCGAAGCGGCGGCAAGCAGCGAAGCCAGACACAAAATGGTGATGCCGCGAAGGTAGGTTTTCTTGCGCCCCTGAATATCGGCCAGCTTGCCAAAAGGCAGCATCAAAACCACCGTGGTCAGCAAGAACGCGGTAGGCACCCAGCTCACCAGAACCGCATCGGCCTGGAACTCGTTGGCGATGGTGGGCACAGCCACATGCACCGAAGACAAAATAAGCGGATTGAGGAAAGAACCCAGACACACCACGATCAGAGCAATGCGCTGCGCTGCCCGGTTATTGTGGTAATACGCGTCGGTTTCTGCCTGAGTCAAAAGAGGTGCCCGAAAAAAGTGGCCATTCTAGCGCAGCGAAGGTTGCGTTTGCGAACAATGTCTGGAATGACCCGCTGAAAGTATCTGCCCCCACCGACGGAAGTGCTTTATTCAGCATCAGACCCCCGCTCCGCGGGGAGTCTGACACTTAACCGCGGGGAAGTGTCTGACCCCGAACAGGGGTCAGATGCTGGTGGCGTGATGCTCTATTCAGCATCAGACCCCCGCTGCGCGGGGAGTCTGACACTTAACCGCGGGAAGTGTCTGACCCCGACAGGGGTCAGATGCTGGTGGCCTCTGGAAGTGTCTGACCCCGACAGGGGTCAGATGCTGGTGGCACTATGCCTACTCGGCCTCCAAAGTCCGCATTGCTTCTTCGGCCGCTTCCAGCGCTCGCGCCACTTCAGGCGGCATATACTCCTCGTCGTGCTTGGCGAGCACTTCATCAGCCACAACCAAACCGGCCGACTGTAAACGACCCACCGCCACAATGCCCTGCCCTTCTTCGAACAGGTCGGGAAGAATACCGGTGTATTCGATAGTCACCTGCCCCTGGTAGTCGGTTACATCAAAGCGAACCGCCAGACTGTCGGAATCGCGTGTCACAGTACCGGGCACAACCATACCGCCTGCGCGCAAGCGCTCGCCGGGCTGAACCTCACCGGCAACAATTTGCGCCGGGCTGTAAAAAAGGTTGATGTTCTGCTGCAACGCTGTCAGGGCAATCGCCGTGGTTGCACCTACACCCACCAGAAGCAAAATGACCAGTTGCAGCCGTCGTTTACGAATTTTTCGCAATGTCTAAATACCTCGAATGCACCAGCGCTATGCACGCTGGCCAGCTATCGTTCAATCGTCGCCGCTCGGCGCGCCGCTTTGCTCATTCTGAAGCTGAACCCGCCGCCAATGCCGACGCACAGATTTTAACACCTGCGAGCGCTCAATCACCGGAACAGCCAGGTTCCATAGGATTACCATCAGGAAAACGCCATAGGCCAGCCACACATACAGGCCATGACCCTCCATGTCGATAAAACCAGCCAGAGAGTCAAAGTACACGCTGCTTCTCCAGGTATTCGCGCACCCAGTTGGTTCGTCGCTCCTGCAGCAGAATGCCATTGCGCATACGCATCAACACCAGGGTGGCAAACAGGCTATAAAAGCCCAGCAACATCACCAGCCCCGGCAACCACATTTCGGTTGCCATGCTGGGCGGCTCGGTCAATTTGAAGGTAGCCGGTTGGTGCAGGGTGTTCCACCAGTTCACCGAGAACTTGATAATGGGCAGGTTAACCACACCCACGATACAGGCCACGGCGGCGGTGCGCGCTGCAGTTTCCATGTTCTCGATGGCTTCAAACAGCCCGATGATGGCCAGGTAGATAAAAAACTGGATCAGGGTAGAGGTGAGACGCGCATCCCAAACCCACCAGGTGCCCCAGGTTGGCTTGCCCCACACCGCCCCGGTAAAGAGCGCAAGAAAAGTAATGCTGGCCCCTATTGGTGCCGCCACGCGTATAAACATAAACGCCAGCTTCATGCGCCATACCAGCCCCACCACCGCAGCCACAGCCATCATCATGAAGACACTCTGGGCCAGAATGGCAGAAGGCACGTGAATGTAGAAAATACGGAAGGAATTGCCCTGACGAAAGTCGGACGGCGCAAATGCCAAGCCCCAGACGGTGCCAACTACAAGCAGCAGCAGGCTGGCCCAACCAAACCAGGGCAACATCGACCCGGCACGTCGAAAAAACCATTTGGGCGATGCCCATTTATGAAACCAGGACCAGTTCAAATTGCGCTCTCTTTTCTCCAATTCCCGGACAAATTAGCTGCCCAACATGTTTACCCGCAGCGCATAAGCCGCGGCCAACGGAGCCAGGGTGGCGAACAATACCAGCATGGCGGCTAACCACAACAGCTGGCCCAGCGGCAATATGCCTTCGGCTGCCATCTGCGGCGCGGTCGATCCAAAAATCAGCACCGGGATGTACAGGGGCACTACCAGAAGCGACAGCACCACGCTGCCGCGACGCACACTCACCGTGAGCGAGGCACCCACCGCACCAATCAGGCTAAGTACCGGCGTGCCTAACAACAGACTAACAAGCAGAACTGGGTAAGATTCGGCTGGCATAAACAGCATCAGCGCCAGCAGCGGTGACAGCAGCACCAGGGGCAAACCGGTCATCACCCAATGGGCAAAAATCTTCGCCGCAACCTGCTGGTAAAAAGGCACCGCAGAGAGTTCCATCTGTTCCAGCACTCCCTGATCAAAATCCTCACGGAACATCTGGTCCAGCGACATCAGCGTGGCCAGCAAGGCTGCCACCCAGATGGCACCACTGGCAAGCGGCGACAGCAACTCGGCGCGAGAGCCCAGCGCCAGGGGAAACAGCGCACAGACAATAATAAAGAAGACCACCGGGTTGGCCAGTTCCGAGCGTTTGCGAAACGCCAGCAGCAATTCGGTTTGCAACGCTGCCAACATCAGGCCGCCTCGCCCTGTACTTGCATGTCAATGCGCCGGTAGTGGCAGCCCGGGAAATCCACCCGTTGGTGGGTGGAATAAAGCACCGAGCCGCCTTCATTTACAAAGCGGGTAATCCACTGTTGAAGCAACTCCACTCCCTCTACGTCAAGCGACGCGAAGGGTTCGTCGAGCACCCACAACAGGGCCGGAGAAAACTGCAGGCGCGCAAGTGCAACCCGCCTTTTTTGCCCGGCAGAAAGGCTACTGGCCAGCTCATCTTCGTATCCGGCCAGTTTGATTTGTTGCAACAGGTCGGGCAGCAATTCCAGGCTGGCGGCAGGATTCAAACTTGCCAGCCACTGCAGATTCTCGTGCACCGTCAATCGGTCGCGCACTGAAGAGCGATGGCCGATATAGAGCAGCTCATCTGCATATTCAAGCGCCGAACTCACCTGCATGCCATTCCACTCAAGACGCGAATAGTCAGCGTAGAGCAAACCGCAAAGAGCCCGCATCAGGGTAGTTTTCCCGGCGCCGTTGGGCCCGGCAAGATGCAGTATCTCGCCCGGGTGAAGCTGCAGCGACATATTGACCACCACCGGGTCGCCTCCGCGCTCGCAGTTCAAGCCGGCAATATTCAGAAGCGGATCAGCCAATGCGAAACCCTTCAACCTGGCCCGCGGTCGAGGGATCCAGTGTTTGCCAGCCAATATTGTCTACCCTGGCGCCGTGCGGCCCCTGGCTAACGCTTTGCTGCACCTGCTCAACCGATTCGCGCGGTCCGCAAAGCAATACCTCAACCTGGCCGTCGGGCAGGTTAAGCGCATAACCCGATACCCCAAGGCGAACCGCTGCTTGCTTTACATGGGCTCGAAACCCGACACCCTGAACCTGACCTTGCACACGGCCTGACACCAATTGAATCACTGCGCCTGTTCCACCTGTTCGAGTACCTGCAACAGGGTTTCGCCTGTTTGCGGCCCAACCAGGGTGTGCAGCAATTCGCCCTGTTTCAGTACATAAGTGGTAGGCAGCACCTGCGGGCGCGGATATCCCAGCGCTTCCTGGGGATCTTCCACCAACGCGGGGATACGCACATTCAGCGCTTCGATGTCTTCCATTAATTCGTCTGCAGGGGGGCGGTCAAAATTTACCGCGTACACCACGGCGCGCTCCCGGTGACTGTTGTGAAACTCCCACAGTTCGGGCAATTCGGCGATGCAGGGCGCACACCAGACCGCCCAGTAATTCAGGAATACAACCCGCTCGTCGGTAGCTGGGTCGACGAAGCCGCCATCGGCCACCGGGAATCCGGATTCACTGCAGGATGCAAGTGTCAGGGCGGCCAACACGCCCACCGCCCGGCGGAAAACACTTTTTGCGCTCATGGACTATCTCGCTTCTACCGTTTATCTGTTTTTGCCGGCCGCATGCGACCGCAAACTCAATTTTATTGGGGCAATAATTCATTATTCAGTCAAGCCGCCCCGGGCAAGGTATTATTGCAGCCTTGCAACCCAATCGGGGTTCATGCCCCGCCGCGAAAACACTAAAATCGCGGACTCCTGCCAATTCGCCTTCGAAAGGACTGCATTTTAGTGAGCCAGTACACCATATACCACAACCCGCGTTGCTCTAAATCACGACAAACCCTGCAATTGTTGCAGCAACAGGGCATCGAGCCGGCTATTCGCCTGTACATGGACAACAGACTGTCGGCGCAGGAACTCGACCAGTTACTTCAGCTACTGAACAAAAAGCCGTCTGAACTGGTACGCAAAGGCGAAGCCGCGTTTGCTGAACGCGGGTTAAAACAGGTGGACACCGGCGAAGAGCAGATTCGACAGGCAATGCTGGAAGAGCCGCGCCTTATAGAGCGCCCGGTGGTGGTCTCTGGCCAGCGTGCCGTGCTGGGCCGCCCGCCCGAGAACGTGCTCGAGCTAATCCGCTAATGGCACGCATTCTGGTTTTGTTTTACAGCCGCTACGGCGCAACCCGGTCGATGGCCGAGTTGATCGCTGGGGGCGTTGAACGAGTTGATGGCTGCGAGGCCATGCTGCGCACAGTGCCGCCGGTATCCGCCGAAAGTGAGGCCAGCCAACCCGCCGTGCCGGAAACCGGCGCGGTCTATTGCAGCCAGGATGACCTGGCCGAATGCGATGGCCTGATACTGGGCAGCCCCACCCGCTTTGGCAACATGGCAGCACCGCTCAAGTATTTTCTCGACAGCACCGGTAGCAGTTGGATGCAAGGCGACCTGCAGGGCAAACCGGCAGCCGTCTTTACCTCAACCTCGTCCATGCATGGTGGCCAGGAATCTACCCTTTTGAGCATGGCGCTGCCGCTTCTGCATCACGGCATGCTGTTTTGCGGTCTGCCCTACTCCGAGCCTGCGCTGAACGAAACATCGACAGGCGGCACGCCCTACGGAGCATCTCACCTGGCCGGCCCCAAGTCCGACTTACCCCTGTCTGCACACGAGGCCGACCTCTGCCGCGCACTGGGCGAACGGGTTGCAAGAATCGCAGGCCAACTTTGCCAATGATGCCGGATATTCGCGCCTGGCTACCTCGGCTGCAGGGGCTTTGTTACCTGCTGACGCTGCTGTTGATTGTGGCCATGGTGAGCAGTCATTTTCTCGCCGGTCAGAACCCGGTGTTTCGCTCGCTGGTCAGCGCTTTGCCATTGCTGGTGCTACTGCCAAGTCTCAGCCGGGGCATCAGTCGCAGCCAGTTTTATCTTTGCACCCTTTTGCTGCTCTATTTTTTAGCCTACGGCACGGCTGTCGCAGCACCGGGCAACCTGGCCAACGACCTGCTGTTGCTGGCCCTGGTGATTGCCACCTTTGTCAGCTCGGCACTTGCCATGCAAGCTGCCCATCAAACACGCCGCGAAGCCGCAGGCGACGCCAAGGAGGCGCCACATGACTAGTTCCAATCTCTCCAGCCTGAAAGCCTTTTTCAGCGGGCTGGGCAAAATATTCTCGGTGCTGGGCAAGGTCGTGCGCGCACTGATCACCCTGATTCTGCTGCTGGGTCTGGTAGCCTGGGTTGCCATTCTGGCGCGCGGGTTCTCTGCCACCAGCGAGACCGTGCCCGAACCCGGAGCCATGCGAATCGACCTGCAGGGCCTACTGGTGGACGAACTCAGTTACCAGGACCCGCTGAACCTGCTGATTGACGACCAGGGGCCCCGGGAGCACTCGGTTCGCCAGCTGGTGCGTGCCATCGAAGGGGCATCAGAAGACGAGCGCATTAGCCATATCGTGTTACTGCTGCACGGATTCGCCGGCGGCGGCTCCAGCAAAATAACCGAAGTTGGCGAAGCGCTTCGCACCTTTCGCGAAGCCGGCAAGCCAGTCTTTGCCAGCGCCGACTACTACAGCCAGCCGGCCTATTTGCTGGCCAGCTACGCCGACGAAATTTACCTTAACCCGATGGGCGTGGTTGACTTGCGCGGACTGGCAACCTATCGAAGCTATTACGGCGAAGCGCTTGAAAAACTGAAGGTCAATTTTCACGTATTCCGCACCAGCGATTACAAAGACGCCCTGGAACCCTTTATCGACAACCAGATGAGTGAGGCGTCGCGGCAGCAAACCGAAACCTGGCTCAGTGATATCTGGCAAAGCTGGCGCTCAATTATTTTGCGGAACCGCTCCGGGCTGGAACCTGCCGTGTTCGACGCCTATACCAACGAGCTCGACCGCCTGATGCTGGAGTCCGGCGGCGACGCCGCTCAAATTGCGCTGCAAACTGGCCTGGTTGACCAGTTGCTGCCACGCGATGAAAGCCTGGCCGCCATGGTCGTGGCTATCGGTGCAGAAGAGGAATC
>CAKZNR010000022.1 GCA_937129725.1 uncultured Cellvibrionales bacterium
AAGTGGGGCGGCGGTTTCCTTGATGAGCTTGGCCCGGTCGGGGTAGTGCGACTGGTCGGCGTAGGCATTTACCAGGTGAACCTCGGCGCCATACACCTCGGCCAGTGCTTTGGCCTGCTGAACCGTATTGGCATTGCGCTCGCTGAACTTGCCATCCTGCGACTTCACTGCCGCCAGAATCGTTTTTCGGGACTCTTCATTCATGTCCTTGCGAGGATGAATCAGGGTGACATTTACCGGTGATTTACGCAGTAGCTTCCACACCTCGTCGGTCAGAATGTGATCGCCGTCTGCGTCTTCGTAAACGGGCACCATCACCAGGTCGGCCTCGATGCGCTTGATTTCCTCCATCACGGATTCGGCCCACTCTTCATCCCAACTGATACACAGATCGTGCTCCAGCCCGGCACTGTTAACGCCGGCCATGGTTTCTTCAATCCACTTCGGATCGCGGAACAAGACAGGCTCGCGCTCCATGCGCTTGTGCAGTTCGCGGTCGACCGCCATAAACACCGTCATATGAGGCGCCTCACCGCGGCGTTCGGCATTGATGCGAGCGCGTCGCAGCGCCGGCTGTATATCTTGAGACGGATCAACAATAACCAATAGGCGAGATTGCAAAGACATGGATAACCCCAAAAAGCTGATTTGTTATGCTGATATCATACCCACTTAGGGTTTCAGGGGCATTTAAAAACCTTGACGGAGCACAATATAAGAGTAATGTGCGCGACCCGCTCTTTAACAGACTGGAAGCGAAAGCTTCAAACCCAAGTTTCCTGATTGGTGTTGTAAAACGCCAATCGAGGGGTTTTGGGTGTAGTGAGGCATGCAAGGCGAGCGCGAGGGAGTTTACAAGTAGTAAACGACCGACCGCGAGAGCGCAGCATAACGAAGCTACACGCGAAACCCAGAAGATTGGGGGCGTTATGGATTCGACGGGAATCTATTCACGTGTCAGGAGCATGCCGAGATGGTGACTAATCTCGTTAATAAAAGTCGCAAACTTATAGTTGCCAACGACGACAACTACGCACTCGCTGCCTAAGAAACAGTAGAGTGCCATTCGGCCGGAGCCGTGCTTGTGCGTCCGGAGATCCATCAGCCTTCGGGCTGCGGCGGATCGCCCGAGTGTCATATTTCACAAGATCGCAGTGAAGTCTGTTCGGTGCGTAGCTGCTAAATTTAAGCCGAAATCGCCAATTACACCCTGGCCTTTGGGTCGTATGCGGTTAAATTAATAGAAGGTGCTAAGCATGTAGCGCCTGGCACGGAGGGTTTTCGGACGCGGGTTCAACTCCCGCCGCCTCCACCAATCAAAAACCCCCTGCGCTTCGCGCAGGGGGTTTTTTATATGCAAAGATTTTTTGGCGGTACAGCCTTCCCCTCAAAAGCTGCGAGGCGGGTACCCACCAGGGGTAGAATTAGGCCAACATCAAAACAACTAGATCGTCAGGCTCAGGCCAACCACCATTAGCGCCACCCCAAGCGTGACAACCAAGATAAGAGACGCAGGTATCTCGCCATTTGGATTCATTTTCATCTTGACCTCCAGGCCACTTCAAATGAATCCAGATTATATACATTTTAATTGCAATGTATATACGTGTATCGATTTACAGCAACTAGTAGCCGCCCTCCATAAAGAGTTTGGCACTTTCCAGTGTGCAGGGCGCATTCACAAAGTGCCGGTCTTCCATGCGGCTCAATGGGTAATCAATTACGACGGGCTCTGTCAGATATACCGGGTCGGTAATAGTGACCAGCAAACTCATCAACAGGCCATCGGGGTTCACGCGGAACCGCTCCAACAGCTGTTTTTGATCGCTTGAATCTACACCACTGTAGGTACCCCAGGCGCCGGTCAGGAAGTCGGTGGTTTCAACCCACAAATCGTCTCCATCGTACCAGCCAACCGAGTGCCCCATTCGCGACGCGCCGGGCGACGGCTTGTTTCGGTCGAGCCAAATAACGCGGTACTGCTCCGGGTTCCGCAAGCCAATGGGCTGACCGCAGCCATGCCTGCCTAGCCTGTCACTATTTAGGCTGCTTTTTGTGACAGGGTTCACAGGTAATTGGATCAGGCGCAGAAAACTGATGCAATCCCTGCCCATAAACGAGCAGTTTTTTAGCTGTGCGCATACATAATGTCTCGATTAAAAACATCAGAAAAAGACATGGCGCTGCAAAAAAATAGCCAAAACAGCAGATACCTGGCCACAGCAAACATGAATCTGCCGAAGCAAGCTTCGGTGGTGATTCACATAGCCACTGCACTCACCCTGGTCGGCTACTGTATCTTCCACTCGCTGGCAGGCGAGCCGTTGATTGCTGGCCTTGCTGCCATTAGCGCGTTTGCCGCCCTGTGTTCAATGGTAGCAAAAATCCGTGATCGCCCCGCAGGTGCCTGGCTGCTAGCCTTTGCGATTTTCACCGGCCTGGCCCTGTTGGCTACCAGTTGGTATTTCGGTTACCGCGGCCTGATTATGCTGTTTCCTTACGTGGCCGCGCTGGTGTTTATTTTTGCAGTTCGCGTGGCCGTCTGGTGGGGCATTCTGGTTACCCTGGGCTGTCTTTTTCTTACGCACAACAGCATGCCGGCCAACTAGATCGCCCACTTTGCCATCGCCCTGATGCTCTCGCATATTCTTACCGGGGTGTATGCCCGCAAGATGCTTGGGCAACAAAAAACACTGTGGAGTGAGGCCAATCGCGACTGGCTTACCGGCCTGATGTCGCGCAAGCGATTTACCGAACGAATGCAGCATTTTCTCGACGAATACCGCGATGATCCCGGCCTGTTCGGCATGATCTATATCGACATCAACGACTTCAAACTGATCAACGACCACAATGGCCACGCAACCGGCGATGCGGTGCTGATTGAGCTGGCCCGGCGCCTTCGCAGTGCCTGCATTGATCTGGGTTACGACAGCCCCGACTATATGGAAGAACCACCGGTAGCCCGGCTGTCGGGCGACGAGTTTGCGCTCATCACCTGCCACCTGAATACGAAAGAAGAAATTTACAACACGGCAAAAGCCCTGAGTGACAGCCTAACCGGTACCTACCACTGGAAAACCCAGGCTATCGATCTGGGCGTTTCAATCGGCGTGTTTTGTGGTCGCTACGACCGTGAAACAACCGAGACAGCACTGGCCAAGGCCGATGCCGCCATGTATTTCGCCAAACGCGACACAAGCGGCCACGGCTTGCGTATGTGCGACGCCGAGGTAGAAAGCAGTTACAACGAGCTGTTCAGAGCACCCATAAATCGCAACGCTTAAGCCTGGCCACAGGCTACAGCCGACGCCCAGGCCCACTGGAAGTTGTGACCACCTAACTCACCAGTCACATCCAGCACTTCGCCAATAAATGCCAGCTCGGGCAGCTGCTTGAGGCTGAAGTTCTGCTGCGAAATCTGCCCTGTGCAAACTCCACCCAGGGTAACCTCGGCTGTGCGCCAGCCTTCCGTGCCCGCGGGCCTCAGCCGCCAGTGAATAAGCGCCTCGATTAGTTTTTCCAGCTGGCTATTGGGCAGATTGGCCAGCTGAACGTCGGCTACCTCGGCCCACTGCAAAAAGGCTTCCGCCAAACGCCCAGGTACCATGCCGGCCAGCCAACTGCTCAGGGTTTGCCGCGGTGCCTGCCGACGCGCCTGCAGCAGCTGCTGGGCCGCTTCAACACCGGGCATCAGGCTAATTTCAATATCCTGGCCGTCGCGCCAGTGGCTGGATACCTGCAGTGCACCGGGACCAGACAACCCCCGGTGGGTAAACAGCAGAGGCTCGCGATAGCTGTGCCCAGCGGTCGTCACCCGCGCGTCACAACTGACACCGGACAAAGCGGCCAATCGTTCTTTCCATTTATCGGTAAAGGTAAAGGGCACCAACGCCGGCCGTGGCTCGATCACCGCCAGCCCGAACTGTTTGGCAATCTCGTAACCAAACCCGCTGGCACCCATGGTGGGAATCGACAACCCACCGGATGCAATCACCAGCTGCCCGCAATCGAGGGTGCCCAGCGAGGTTTTTAGCTGCATCGAACCGGCCCGCTGTTGCACCTGCTCAACCCGGGTATTCATTTCAATTTGCACGCCGGCCCAGTCGCATTCGGTGAGCAGCATTTGCAGGAGATCTTTTGCAGATTCCTTGCAGAACAATTGGCCGGGTGTTTTTTCAACCCACTCAATGCCGTGGCGCTCAACCAGCTCGAGAAAATCTGCCGGGCTGTATCGCGATAGTGCCGACTTACAGAAATGAGGGTTTTGCGAGAAAAAGTTGGCCGGGGTCGAGTGCAAATGGGTGAAGTTGCATCGCCCGCCACCGGACATCAGAATTTTCTTTCCCGGTTTGTTGGCATGGTCAATCACCAACACCCGCTGTCCGCGGTACCCGGCCACAGCGGCGCACATCAGCCCGGCGGCTCCTGCACCCACAATAATCCTGTCCCACTGCTTGGACATTTGTGATTCCCGTGAAATATAGCGAGACTATAAACTGGCCGCTGGCCGGATGTAACAAACAGCGCATTGGCGAGTCCAAGAAATAGACAATAGCCTTGAAGAAGACGATGAAAAAACAACCTGCCGAACAGAACGAGCCATTTTGCCCCGGCAAGTCGATCGGTAGCTGCGGCGGTGCCGGCATGTGCCCTGGTATTGCCCTGATGATTAGCTTTGGCGCCTGGGTGGGCCTGACCAGTGTATTTGGCAGCACGGCTATTGCCTGGCTGGCTGCAGTACCCCTTTGGCTGTTACTGGTTACCGGCTATTGGAGGCGAACCTTTACGCAATAAAAAAGGGGCGCCGTGGCGCCCCTTCCCACTTCAAGCCAGGTCCAATCAGCTGAAATCTGCCATCAGTGAACTCTGGGTTTCCGGCGCAATTTCGTCAACACGGTAATTGTATGCCGGCAAGTCGATACCCATGGCCATGGCTTCGCCGCCCTTAAACGCTTCAACCATATCGGCTTTCAGCTCGAACCGCATAAAGTGCACGGCACTGGTTTTTTCGTCGTTCTCGCGCTCCAGGTCTTCATCGGCAATGGCATACACCCTGTCGAAGCCGTTTACCTGAATGTAGGTTCGTTTTTCCAGGCCTTTCAACTTTTTCAGCATTTCCTTGCGCTCTTCGATATCGGGAAACTCGATAAGCTGGGTGCACTTGAGGTTGCTGCCATCTGGAACCAGAGGGTTATACACCTCCAGTTCATCCATGATGCCCTCTTCCTCGAAAGTGCGCTCAATGCGCAGCATTTCCTGAATTTGGTAGCGCATGGTTTTTTCGTTTTCAAATTGCAAGGTGACATTGGGACCAATGAACACCTTGCGAACGTTTTTCTCTTTAATTGCTTCGGCACGCAATGTGTTGCGCTGTTTTGCGTACGCTTCCAGGCTGAGAAGCGAATCCTTGGTGATTTTTGCCATCATGTTATTCCTCCGTTAAGCCGTATGCAGTTGCGACCAATGAGATGGGGTGCGTGGGGCTGATATCCCGCTCGTGATTTTCACGAATGCCCTGTGCAATGTGGTGCCCGCCCAACGGGCAGTCACTGGAAATATAATCGGGTTCGCTGCCCGCCATTTTGCGAAACAGCGGCCGGCCGATTTTCATGGCCGTTTTGTGGTGCTCTTTTTTCACGCCGTAGGTGCCGGCATGGCCACTACAACGCTCGTTGCTGTCTATCTCAGTGCCCGGTATCAGTTTCAAAAACTCTTCCGTCTTGCGACCAATATTTTGCACCCGGCCGTGACAGGGAAAATGGTATGAAACCTTGCCCAGCGGTTTGGCAAACTCGATTTTCAGCAGGCCATCGCGGTTGCGCGCCACCAGGTATTCGAAGGGGTCCCAGAAAGCCTCTTTTACCGCCTCTACTTCCTCGTCATCCGGGAACATCAGCGGCAGCTCCTGCTTGAACATCAGGGTGCATGAGGGCACCGGCGACATTAGCGCGTAGCCTTCGGCCGCCAGCTTTGCCAGTACGGGAATGTTCACTCGCTTCAAGCGCTCGACCCCTTCCAGGTCGCCCTGCTCCAGCTTGGGCATGCCACAGCACACTTCTTTGCTGGCAAAGGTCCAGGCAACCTCGTTGTGCTCAAGTACTCGAATCAGGTCGCGGCCAATCTCTGGCTCGTTGTTATTCACATAGCAGGTAGCAAAGATAGCCACCTTGCCTGGCGTGCGCTCGCCGTCTTTCACATCGGCTTGCCCGGGTTTTGCATTCTTGCGCAGTGGTTTAGTGGTGAAATCCGGCAACCAAGCGTCCCGGTGAACTCCGACCATTTTCTCGGTGGCGGCCCGCGCCGGCGCCCAGTGATTCACCGCGTTTACTGTTTCGGTCACCAGCGGTATGCCCGCCAGCCTGCCCTGGCCATCTGTGTCGGACAAAAACTTGTCCGCCTTTTTCATGCCATTGGCGCGGTTGTTAGCCGCTTTGGCACGCAACATAAGGTGCGGGAAATCGATATTCCAGGGGTGCGGCGGCACGTAGGGGCACTTGGCCACATAGCACATGTCGCACAGGTAGCATTCGTCTACTACCTTGATGTAGTCGTCCTTGTCGACACCGTCCACTTCCATGGTGTCGCTTTCGTCGACCAGGTCGAATAGTGAAGGGAAAGAATTACAGAGGTTTACGCATCGGCGACAACCGTGGCAGAGGTCAAACACCCGCTCCAACTCCTGGTTGACTGAATCCTGGTTGTAAAAATCCGGATTTTTCCAATCCAGTGTGTGGCGCGTTGGCGCTTCCAGGTTACCTTCTCGCTTGCTTTCCATTTGCTTTCCCTTGAGACAAAAAAAGGGGCAGGCCCTCGCGGACCTTGCCCCGGCCTGACTTAAAGCTCTTCTGCTTTATAGGCTTCCAGCGTTTTAGTGAACTTGTTGGCGTGGCTTCGCTCGGCCTTGGCCAGCGTTTCAAACCAGTCAGCAATTTCGTCGAAACCTTCGTCACGAGCTGTTTTTGCCATACCCGGGTACATGTCGGTGTACTCGTGAGTTTCACCGGCAATGGCTGATTCCAGCGCGCCAGCTACGTCTTTGGCAGGCATGTCGGTGCCGGGGTCGCCGGCGCCACCGTCAATCAGGTACTCCATATGACCATGGGCGTGGCCGGTTTCGCCTTCGGCGGTGTTGCGAAATACGTTGGCAACTTCAGGTGAACCCGCAATGTCGGCCATGTTTGCAAAGTACAGATAGCGTCGGTTGGCTTGCGATTCGCCAGCAAATGCCTCTTTCAGGCTGTTTTCGGTTTGTGAACCTTTCAATTCCATTCTAATACCCTCGTGTAGGAACGTTTGTCATATGAAAACGGGCGCCGTTCGGAACGGCACTGTTGTCATCATGCGGATTATTTTTAAAGGTGCAATGTAAAAAAAAGTATGGCAACGATAGACAGCACCTATTGCGGCACCCAACACAAGCCGCCGATCGCAATGCAGCCCTAGTTGAGCGACTGAAATGCCTGCTCAACCAGAATAGCGCTGCGCTGCGCAATCAGTTGCGAGCCTTGTGCGGCAAAAGCTGCGTTTGCACCCCAATGATCGCCGTGGGAATGTGTGGTCACAACGAAATCGGGCGAGCCGCCCAAATGATTGTTAACCTCCTGAACCAACCCCCCAGCCTGGCTGGATAGGTACGAATCCACTACCAGGCCGCTACCCACACCCTCAACCACACCAACATTTGTGAGGCGCGGACCCAACTGCAGTAAAGATACAGACTCACCAAGCTGCAACCACCGATACTCATCTGAAATTTGCGCAACCGAAGGCCCGGCGAAAGCCAGCAGAAAAGCGAGAATTGCTGGTGCTAGAGGCATGATATCTCTCCTTCAGGGTTGGTGTTGGTCCACCATTTCCAGGTGGCGGTTGGCTGCTTCCACGTCGCACTCGTACAGCTGGAACTCGTGGTTGGGTACATAGCCGTACTCGAACTGGCTGACCATCGGCCGGGCAAGGTACAGCGGGTCTTCCACTGTTACCTCGGCTCTCATTATGCGCCCCTCGTTTTCAAGCCAGTAGCGTTCAACCATGCGCTTTTGCTCGCTGGAGTCGACGCCCTCCATCAGGCCCCAGGTCGTGTGCTCAAAGCGGGTGGTTTCAATAATCAACTGGTTATTTTCGATGCGCCCGCTGGAATAGCCCAACCGGCTGCGCTCGGCCGATGCGGGGTCGACGTTTTCACCCATATGAATCACACGCTCCACACCATCGAACTCGCCCCGAATAACAAGATTGTCTCCCTGCCAGGAGAGGTGCGAGGGAAACATACCACCGGCCAAAGGGTATGAGCCAATACACTGCAGGAAAGGGTCTTCGTCCGGGTTCATGTTAGCCAGCATGGCCTGCCCGGCCTCGTTCAGTGGCGAGGGTTCGCGCTCGCCGCGCGGCGGGGTTGGAAACTCGGCGCCTTCATACAACACCAGGTAGTCTTTTATCTGGTCTACCACTCGCGAGGTCCAGGGGCCGGTGAAAGCCAGCGCATCGCGCGGTTCAACTTCCAGCGGGGGAAGCGGCACCGCGTTGGGGTTGCGGCGCTCGCTGGCCCACAGCTCGGCACCGTCGGCCTTTACTACCACGGCAGGAAACATGTGGGTTTTTTCCGGGTTGCGGTTGGGCGCACCACGCGCCGAAACCAGGTCACCCACCTTCAGGGAATCGCGCGCCCAGCCTCGCTCGCTCATGGAAAGGGTGTGGTTGGTCTCCAACAGCCAGTGCTCGGTTTCACCCGCCTGGTTAACCACGTCTACCGTGATATAAATATGTGGATTAGCCCAGTCGTAAGAGCTAACGCGACCCTGTATATCCACTTCCTTGCTGAAATCAAGATGCGATCGTGAATGGTGCGCGTGCGACGTCGTAGCCAGCAGCGCAAGCATTGCGCCGAACAGAATTGAACGCTTCATCACATCCCCCGAATGTTTGATAGCCTAACCAAGTATATCGCTGCCATTGCCAATTTCACGTAAATATTCACTAAGCAAACCTGGCACCAGATGAGTGAGCAAAGGTTAAAATGCTGTATCTCGGGGGCATAAGCTGTGACTGTCACT
>CAKZNR010000023.1 GCA_937129725.1 uncultured Cellvibrionales bacterium
AAACGATGATGAAATCTTGGGGATAGTGAATGACCCTGAAGATATTCTACACATGTAAGGAGACGTTTGATGAGTGACCCAATGAACGAAGAGCTAGAGCAGCTGCAGGCAATATATGACACCGCTGTGCGGTTTCTGGTGGAATCGAGTTTCCAGCTGCTAACCGCCCTGATCATTATTGCCATAGGCGCCATCCTGTCTCGAAAGGTGGGCAATCTGGTGGAATCCGCGATGGTGGCCAAGGATGTCGACGTTACCCTGAGCCGCTTTACCGGCAACACCATCCAGATGATTCTTTTCGTGCTAATCGGGGTAATTGCGCTGGTTCAGCTGGGCAAAGGCCGCCATCGAGATTCCTTTCCCGCAGCGCGAAGTTCGCATGCTGGAAAGCGGCCAGTCCTAACTGCGCAAAAATTGATCTGGCCACGTGCCGACCTTTGCCGGATTGGCAAGAATAGTGCCGCAGGGCGGCTATTCTGACCTGCAGGGCTTCTGGCGCAAGCACTGAGAGGAAATTTGCATGTCCATGTTTCAGGCCATCGAGCTGGGTCACCGGCTCGATAAAAAAGAATACAAAAAACGCGAAGAGCGTCTAAAAACCGGCCTGCTCGAGCTGCAGCGACGACTGCGCAAATCCAATTCCACCCTGCTGGTGATCGTTGCCGGCGTCGAGGGCAGCGGCAAGGGTAAAGTGGTTTCGCAGCTGAACACCTGGCTGGACACGCGCGGTATCACAACCAACGCCTACTGGGATGAATCCGACGAAGAGCGCGAGCGACCGCATATGTGGCGATTCTGGCGCGACATGCCGGCGCGCGGTTCTACCGGCATCATGTTCGGATCCTGGTACACCAAACCCATTGTAGAGATGGCCTTCGGCCGCAGCCGCGCCGTTGAATTCGAGCAACAGATGATGGACATCAACGAGCTCGAGCGAGTGCTGTCCGAAGACGGAGTAATTATCCTCAAGCTCTGGTATCACCTGTCCGATCAGGCGCAGGACAAGTTGCTGCAGAAGGAGGGCGAACAGGGCCTACAGTCTTCACCCTGGCTGCGCGAGCACGCGCCCCTGAGGGAGGAATTCGCCAGGGTGTCTGAACAGGCAATTCGCCATACCGACCAAAGCTATGCGCCCTGGCATTTGATTGAAGCCGAAGATGCCTACTATCGCGATATTGCCACGGGCGAAATTCTGCTGGAAAGCCTTCAGCACCGCCTGGATCAGGAAGCCAGTTGGCAGAAACACGCCCAGTCCGACCCCTTTGCCCAGGGCATCGACATGCCTGATGCCAACCGCTCGCTGCTCGACCTGGTCGATCTCGAGCAAAGCCTCGACAACGCCACATACAAGAGCGAATTGGAGCGTCTGCAGGCCGAGGCAAGTGACCTTGCCTGGCGAGCACGCGACGAGGGAATCAGCGCCGTGTGCGTATTCGAAGGCTGGGACGCAGGCGGAAAAGGCGGAGCCATTCGAAGGCTCACGCAAGCCATCGATGCGCGCCTTTATCAGGTAATTTCAGTCGCCGCACCCAGCGATGAAGAGAAAGCCCGCCACTACCTCTGGCGCTTTTGGCGGCAAGTTCCGCGCAACGGCCGCCTGACCCTGTACGACCGCTCCTGGTATGGCCGGGTATTGGTCGAGCGGGTTGAGGGCTTTGCCTCACACCGCGAGTGGTTTCGGGCCTATCACGAAATCAATGCCTTCGAGAAACAGCTGACCGATGCCAATACGGTAGTGCTGAAGTTCTGGCTGCACATCAGCCCGCAAGAGCAGTTACGACGCTTTGAGGAGCGCGAGAAGATTGCCTGGAAAAAGCACAAGATTACCGATGAAGACTGGCGCAACCGGGAGAAGTGGGACGACTACCGTCTGGCGGTCAACGAAATGGTGGAACGCACCAGCAGCCGCGCGGCACCCTGGGTTATTGTGCCGGCAAACGACAAAAAATTTGCCCGTATCAAGGTACTTTCGCAGTTTTGCCAGGCGTTGCGAAAACAGCTGGAAAAGTAAGCTGCCAAGGCCGACAATTCGCTCGCTCGTAATAATCGACAAAACGCCAAAGGACTTCGGCTTGCCCAACTCAGCACTGCATTTTCCCAACCCATCCACTCTGCTGGGCTCTGACGGCTGGCTGGCCAGCAACCAGCTACCCGGGCAAGCGCCCGCCCGCGCGCTGCAGTACCCTGGGCTGATGACCCATGCCGTGCTCACATTGCTGGGTTTCGAGCCGCGCATTATCAAGCAGCGCAACGAAAGTGGCGACGCGCTTCGCCGAGTTGCCTTTTACGCCGGTGACCAGCTTTTCCTGCTGGCGATATCGCAAATTCCCGTGCCCATGCTGCTTCAGCACCCCTGGCTGCGCAAGCTGGGTGACACACCGCTGGGCGAGGCCATCGAACGGCATGCCGGTGTGCAGCGCAATGACTTCGAAATACTGCCGGTAAGTGCCGGCACCGACCTGGCCACCAATTTCGGCAGCCTGCCAACCTGGGCGCGGCGCTACCATTTTGAACTGCCCGACGGCCAGATTACCGTGATGGAGTTGTTTAATCCGGAACTCCTGGAACAGCTGGAGTCGCTAATGCCTGCCACCAACTAGGCAGGCGAACCGGCAATGCTGGTAGCCGCCGCCGTTACCAGCAGAATAAACAGGGCAAACAACAGTTCGAATACCACCGTTAGACGGAACGCCGCCATCGGTTCGCCGCGCCCTATGGCCGGAACCAGGCTAAATTTGTTCTGCGCCGCCAACGCCAGAAGAATGCCCACCAATGCCAACTTAAAGATCAATGTGCCTCCCCAGGTATTGGAAAATATGGCCCCGGGTGCACTCGGCAAAGAAACCAGTAACCAGCCGCCGGCCAACAGCAGCAGTGCAACGAAGGTAACGGCGTTCTGACCAAAGCGTTGAAGCCTGTCGGCGACCTGCGCCTGTTCAGCCCTGCCGGTGAACCAATAAAGCGGCAACAGCGAGCCAATCCAAATCCCCATGGTGGCCACGTGCAATACAAGGGCTACAGGCTGGGCCATACCCTGCTGCGCCACATGCCCGCTGATTTGAAAACTGTATAGCAGGGCAATCAGGCCGGTGGCGAACAAAGCGCGCGTGAATATGCCGGGTCGCCCCGCACGGGAAAAGCCCACCAGGCAGGCAAACAGCACTGCCGAAATGCCCAGCAGACGCCACTGCAACTGCTCACCCACCGGGGTAACCCAGAGAAAATTGATTAACCCGGAATTGGCCATGCCGGCAACTCCCTCACCCGCGAGATCACCCACCTGCACAAAAAAAACAGCCAGACCGGCAACAAGCGCCAGCAAACTGGACCAGGCCCCGTATCGCTCGAGTATTGCTGCCATGAACTGATGCCCACGGAAAAGCCAAGCACAGAAAGCAGTGCCAATTATTCCAGCGGTACCAGCGTAAAAAGCGGCTTTGCACACAAGGGTCAGGGTGGGCCACACGGGGCTAGTTCCTCAATTCACGAACCGGTGGCAGCCAGGCTGAAGCCGATCGTACCCTCCACCGCATGGCCGTCGGCGCCCAAGGCTTTCCAGATAACCTGATAGCTGCCATCCGCAAGCGGGGGCAAGTCGACGCGATGCATTTCATTGGCTGCCGGTCGCGGCTTGAACTGGAGCTCCAGGTGGTTGCCGTCAGCGTCCTCCAGTTGCAGCGAAGCCAGCATCACGGCAGCGGTGAACTCCAGCTCAATACTGGCCGGAGATTGCTGCAGCTGCGCCCCGTTTTCCGGAGTGGAATGGGCAAGACCGGTGTGCGCCAGGCCCGCGGATGCCAGCAACAAGCTGGCAAGCATGAGTATCAGTTTTAATTTCATTGTGTGCTCCGCAATGTTTACTAAAACCAGGCGTGAATGCCCAGCAACCATTTGGTGTGGGTTGTTTCATCGCCGGCAGCCTGCGCTATATCGGCAGTTTCGCCCGTTAGAGCCTCCCAACTTACACCGATATAGGGCACGATTTTACGCCGTATCTGGTATTTCAGCCTTAGTGAAAGCGCTGCATCCGACAGACCGGCACCCTGCGCCAACGTCGGGTTTTGCTGGCCATAGAAATTCAGCTGCAACTCGGGCGCCAACTCCAGGCGCTGGCTGAGCAACAGCTCATACTCGCCCGTTAAGCGAGCCGCGTAGTCGCCATTGTCCTGCACAAAAAGCGCGGCCTCGGTTTGCACAAACCCCGGCGCCAAACCCTGCAACCCAATCACAGCCCACTCCTGCCGCGGGCTCGGCTGGAAATCCTTGCGCACACCCATCTGCAAATCCCAGAAGGGTGAGATGGCTCTGCTGTACAGAAGCTGATGCTCGGATTCGTGGGTCTCTCCGGCTTCCCTGTCCAGCTCGCTTTTCAGGTACAGCTTGTGATGGTCGTAGCCCAGCCATGCCGTGCTTTCAAAATGGGTGGCCGTTTCATCATCGCCAAAGGCTCGCTCGAAATGGTCGGCGCTGGCCATGAATAGCAGGGGGTCGTCTTCGGCGGCCATCAGCGGCAAGGCCAGGGTGAGTAGCACGGTCTGTATGAGGCGATTCATGAGGTCACCTCCGCATTTTCTACCCGTACTTCACGCATCATGCCAGGCATGTGATAGAGCAAATGGCAGTGGTACGCCCAACGGCCCAGTGCATCCGCCGTCACCAGGTAACTGATGCTTTTGCCGGGCTGCACTAGCACCGTGTGCTTGCGCGGAATGGCACCGGGATCGCCAGTTTCCAGCTCGCTCCACAGTCCATGCAGGTGAACGGGATGCGTCATCATGGTGTCGTTTACCAGGGTTATGCGCAATCGTTCTCCATACTGCATGCGAATGGGCTCGGCCTCATCAAACTGCAGGCCGTCAAAGCTCCACATGTAGCGGTTCATGTTTCCGGTCAAATGCAACTGGATCTCGCGCCCGGGCTCGCGCCTGTCGAGAGTGGGGGCCAGGTTTTTCAGATCGGCATAGGTCAACACCCGACGGCCATATCGCTGCATGTGCTCGCGCAAACCCAGGCCGGGATCATTCAGCCCGCTGGTCAACATCTCGGCGCGCATGTCCACTCCCACGCCATACTCACTGGAAGTATGTTTCAACTCGGAGTTGCTACCCATTCCAGCCTTGCCCAACCCGGTTTCAGCAGACATTTGCATTCCCTCCTGCATGCCGGACATGGCAGACATATCATGCATCGAGTGATCCATCGCAGACATGTCGTGCATGGAATGATCCATGGCCGAATGATCCATGGTTGGCTGGTCCATGGAGGACATATCATGGCTCGAGTGGTCCATCGCCGACGCACCGGCCATCGATGCCATGTCATGCGCCATGCCCATATCCTGATGCCCAAGCACCGGCACGTGGTCCATGGCGGGTATTTCAGCTCGCAAAGTGGGGTCGGGCGTGAGGGTGCCCCAGGTATAGCCAGACCGGTCAATGCTTTGTGCGAACAGGGTATAGGCAGTGTCAGCTTCCGGCTCTACCACAACGTCGTAGGTTTCGGCCGTACCGATCCGAAACTCGTCCACGCTAACCGGCTGAACATTCTGCCCATCAGCCGCGACTACCGTCATTTTCAGGCCGGGGATGCGCACATCGAAAATGGTCATGGCCGAGGCATTGATAAACCGCAGCCGCACTTTTTCACCCGGATTGAACAGCCCCATCCAGCCTTCTGCCGGGGTGATGCCATTCATCAGGTAAGTGTAGGTATATCCGGTTACGTCAGCGATATCCCGATCGGACATGCGCATCTGGTTCCACATGGCGCGGCCTTTCCAGGTTTGCCACACACCCTTTTCCCGAATGTCCTGCCAGAGATCGCCGGCAGTACGCTCCTGAAAATTGTAGTAGTGGCCCTTTTTTTTCAGGTTTTCGTATATGGCGCGCGGCGACTCATCCGACCAGTCTGACAGCAGAACCACGTGGTCACGGTCGTAGTCCACCGGGTCGGGATCGCGCGGCTCTACAATAATGGCGCCGTACAGGCCGGTTTGCTCCTGAAAGTGCGAGTGGCTGTGGTACCAGTAGGTGCCGCTCTGATTCAGGTCGAATTCATACTGAAAAGCCCCACCGGGCTTGATACCGGAAAAACTCAACCCCGGCACACCGTCCATGTTCGTGGGCAAAATGATGCCATGCCAATGAATACTGCTGTCGTGGGAAAGCTGGTTGCGCACATTCAGGCTGACCCGATCGCCCTCGCGCCAGCGCAACACAGGGGCGGGCAAGGAGCCATTTACCGTGGTGGCGGTTCGCTGCGAGCCGGTGAAATTGACCTCCTGGTAGCCAATGTCCAGGTTGAAGCTGGAGCCGCGAAGCTGCGGCTGAACCTGCACACCAGGGCTTTGCGCCCTGACAGGACTAGCTGCCCAGCCAAGACTGGCGGCGGCCGCTGCCCCAGCGGTGCCGGTAACAAATTTTCGACGGCTCAAGCGCGCCGATGCAAAGCTGGATTGATTCATTGTGACCCTCCCGGGGTATTGCCTGATGACTCATGGCGCCTATGGGCACCTGCACAATGGCGGGGGCAAACCCCACCCGTCTCAGGCAGCAATGGGGGGCCGAAACAAACTCTCGGGCTGACGGGCCAGAGGGCGGCCAAGGCTGGGATCAACTGACCGGGGTAAAGGGTTTGCAGAAGCACCGGGGGAGACTTCGCCAGCGATTGCAATGCAGGCCGCCATGCAACCCGGGCACTGGGTATCGCAACAGGAGTGTGAGTGGGTGTCCGAATGTTCGGCATGCCCCGCATGCATATCACCCTGCTGCATATCGGCATGCATTGCCGAGGCCGGCCCGGCCTCGCTTTTCATATGGCCAAGCGGTGCACCGGCTGCCCAGAGGCTCTGGGAAGCAAAAATCAGGCACAACACAAATGTCAGCAGGGCAGGTTTCATCTGGCCAGAATAACGCCGGCAGAGCGCAAGAACCAGTTTGAGTAGTTACAAATCTGTAGGCTGAGGGTGGCTTACCAGGCGGGAAAGCTTTTGATAACTGGGCCTAGGGCTGCTTTCGGCTCTGACAAAAGCGCTCATGGCCTGCCAGGTCGAATCCGGTTTCTACCCTCTCCATCCCGCTGGCCTGCATCAGGGTGCGAACTGCTGCCCCTTGCATATGGCCATGCTCAAGAATCAGGTAACCGACCGGGCTCAGGTAACGCCGACTGTCACCCAGAATTCTGCGAATGTCATCCAGCCCATCCTCTCCGGCGGTCAGTGCACTGGCAGGCTCGAAGCGCACATCACCCTGCTGCAACCAGAGGCTGTTGCTCTCCACATAGGGCGGGTTGGAAATAATCATGTCGAATGGCGGGTCGCCCTGAACCGGTTCAAACCAGCTACCCCGACGGATATCTACCTGAAGCTTCAACCGGTCGCGATTCCGGCAGGCCATGGCAACGGCATCGGCATTCTGCTCTACCGCCACAACCTGCCAGCCGGGTCGCTCGCTGGCCAGGGCCAGAGCGATAGCACCGCTTCCGGTGCCCAGGTCGAGCACCCGGGCTTGTTCGGGCACATCCAGTTGCAGGGCGCGCTCAACCAGGCATTCGGTTTCGGGGCGGGGGATCAGGCTAGCCGGTGAAACTTCCAGGCGCAGGCTCCAGAACTCCCGGTAGCCCAGGATATAAGCGATCGGTTCACCCTCGCGCCGACGGTAGACACGCTTTTCGAATTGAAGGCATTGCTGGGGCTCTACCTGATACTCGGGCCAGGTGTAAAGCCAGGTTCGGTCTTTATCCAGCCTGTCGGCCAGCAATAGTTCAGCGTCAAGCCGGGGGCTATCAGAACCTGCAAGTTCACCGGTCGCCCAGGCCAGCAGGCGGTCAACCCGGTTGCCCGATTGCATCAGTCGTTTCCGGAAAGCTCGGAGAGTTGGTCGGCCTGATGCTCGTTGCGCAGCGGTTCGATTACCAGATCCAGCGAGCCCTGCATCACTTCATCCAGCTTGTAGAGGGTGAGGTTAATGCGATGGTCCGTCATGCGTCCCTGGGGGAAGTTATAGGTGCGAATGCGCTCGGAACGGTCGCCGCTGCCCACCAGGTTGCGACGGGTGTCGGCCTGTTCCTGCGCGCTGGCATCCCGCGCCTGCTCGTTCAGGCGGGCCTGCAACAGCGACATGGCGCGGGCGCGGTTCTTGTGCTGCGAGCGCTCGTCCTGGCACTCAACCACAATGCCCGAGGGAATATGGGTAATGCGAATGGCCGAGTCGGTTTTGTTGACATGCTGGCCACCGGCGCCCGATGCACGAAAGGTATCCACCCGGATCTCGTCCTTGCTGATGGTGATCTCTTCCATCTCATCCGGCTCGGACAGAATGGCCACGGTGCAGGCCGACGTATGGATACGCCCCTGCGATTCGGTTTCCGGCACGCGCTGCACCCTGTGCGCACCCGATTCGAACTTCAGCCGCGCATACACCTGGTTGCCCGATACTCGGGCAATAATTTCCTTGTAGCCACCGTGCTCGCCTTCGCGCTCGGAAATCACTTCCAGTTGCCATCGCTGGCTCTCGGCGTAGCGCGAATACATGCGAAACAGGTCGCCGGCAAAGATGGCAGCTTCATCGCCACCCGTACCTGCCCGAATCTCCAGAAATACGTTGCTGTCGTCCTGGGGGTCTTTGGGCAACAATAACTTCTGCAACTCCGCCTCTAGCTGCTGCAAATCTTCATTGGCGGCATCCAGCTCTTCGCTGGCCATTTCACGCATGCTCTCGTCATCGTCTTTCAGCATGTTGCGCGCCTCATCGGCGTCGGCCTGGCGCTGCAAAAAGCGATCGAACGCCTTCACGACCGGCTCTGTTTCGGAAAACTCGCGGGACAAATCGCGAAAGCGGTTCTGGTCTGAAATCACATCGGGATCGCTCAGCAGCCCGCTGACCTCCTCAAAACGGTCGCGCAGAAGCACAAGTTTTTGTTCAATCGATTCTTTCATGGCGCAGGATTCTGCGGCTAATCGCTCTTATTGTCGATGCCCAGCAGTTTGCGAGCCCAGGCCAGCAGCTGACCGTCGCCCGTGCGGGTCAGCCGATTCAGCTGCGACGTGGGTTGATGCAACAGCTTGTTGGTGAGGCTGTTGGAGAAGCGCTCCAACACCTCTTGCGCGTCCTGCCCGGCATCCAGCATGGCCCGGGCCTTCTCCAGTTCCTGTTGGCGCAGCGAGTCGGCTGACTCACGGTATTGACGAATCAGGTCGCTGTGACTGGCAGCCTGACGATCTTGCTGCCAGTTTTGCAGGCACTGCTGCAGAATGCCCTCGGCCTCCTGCGCCGCCTGCTCGCGCGAGCGGCGGTTTTCTTCAATGACATCGCGAAGATCGTCAACCGTATAGAGGTACACGTCTTCCAGGCGAGCCACCTCGGGTTCGATGTCGCGCGGTACCGCCAGGTCGACCATGAACATCATGCGGTGTTTGCGCTGCTTGAGAGCCGACTCCACTGCGCCCTTACCCAGCAAGGGCAGCTGACTGGCGGTAGAGGTAAAGAGAATATCGGCTTCCACCAGCCTGTCGGGTATGTCACTTAGCAGAATAACCTCGGCATCCAACACTTCGGCCAGTTCTTGCGCCCGCTCCAGGGTGCGGTTGGCAATAATCACCCGGCCAATTCCCTGCTCTTTCAAGTGCCTGCCCACCAGCGCAATGGTCTCGCCGGCCCCTACCAGCAATGCGGTTTTCTTGCTGAAATCGGCAAAAATTTGCCGCGCGAGTGACACCGAGGCATAGGCCACGCTGATGGGATTTTCGCCTATCGCGGTTTCGGATCGCACTCGCTTGGCTGCAGCAAAGGTGTGCTGAAACAGCCGGTAGAGCTCGGAATTGAGCGTGCCTGATTGCTCGGCAACGGCGTAAGCCGACTTTAATTGCCCGAGAATTTGCGGTTCTCCAAGCACCATGGAATCGAGGCCCGAGGCCACGCGCATGACGTGGTTGGCAGCTTCCTGGTCGACCAGTTGATAGGCACTTTCGCGTATTTGATCAAGCGGAACCTGGTGCCAGTTGGCCAGCCACTGCATCAGACCGTCGGCCTGTTCCGAGTCCAGGTAGAGTTCGGTGCGGTTGCAGGTAGAGAGAATGGCAACGCCTTCGGCCCCGGTTGCTTCGCGCGCAGCAGCAAGCGCCGCGGGGATTTGTTCCGGCGAGAAGGCGACCTTTTCACGCACCTCAAGAGGTGCCGTGTTGTGGTTGATTCCGAGGAGAGTAAACACAGCCGGCTAGTCGAATAAAGGCGTATTGTCCTTTTTCGCCTCACGGGTGACAAGCGACGCCTGCGCAGCGAATGAAAAATCGCGTAGCATAGGCATTCCTGACTTCAACCCCGGCAACCGTTCCCCATGAGCATATTGCGCTTTTTGCGAACCATTTTGCTGCCCGCCGCCGCATTCCTGCTGCTCAGCGCCTGCCAGTCGCTGCCACCTGCCGAAGAAGCCTCGCAGCCAGCGCCTGTCACCCGTGATGAAGCCCCCGCCGCCAGCGTGCCGCCAGCCCCACGTCCGACCCGGCCAATGCAGCCTGAGGTGCTGGACTTGTTGCTGGAGGCCGAACTGGCCGGCTACCGAGGCGACACCCTGGGTGCGCTGGATAATTATCTAGAGGCGGCGCGCATTACTCGCGACGTCGAGCTGATTCGCTATAGCCTTGCCCTGGCCGTGGAGCTGGGTGCTACCGATCGGGCCATGCAAGCCGCCGTGCTGTGGCACGAAGTTGAGCCGGATAACCCGGATGCGTTGGCCAGCGCGGTGCAGTTGCTGGCCCGGGTAGGCGAAGCCGAATCGGCCTGGTACCTGGCCGAGCAAGGCGATCCTGCACTGATTCGTGCGCTGGCGCTGGAAACAGCGGCGGTGGGCAATTTCGAGCAAATGGTTTGGCTGGATGAAGAAATCACCATCTGGTCGGCACTGCATCCTGAAAACCTGGATGCCCTGGCGGCCCGCGCCATGATGGCGGATCTGTTCGGTCGTCACACCGAGGCCGCGCAGTTGGCAATTCAGGCGCTGCAATTGGCGCCTGCAGACGCACTGGCGATGCAAATTCGTGCCGATGCATTGATCAAATCCGGCAACTGGCAGACTGCTCTGGATGAATTGCATCTTTACCTGCAGCAGTTTCTTATGCAGGTCGAACAGAACGAAACCCTGCTGGGGCTTTACTACCGGTTGCCGGCAGATGCCGCCGCCGACAGTTTGCAGCAACTGCTAAACCAGCATCCCCAATCGCAAAGCTTGCTGATTATGACTGCCGAAACCCAGTTGCGCGCCAACAGCCTGGATCAGGCTGAATCCCTGTATCGGGAAATATTGCAAATGGAACCTCATCGCAATATGGCGCGGTTCCAGCTGGCCAGTCTTGCGGAAAAGCGCGGCCTGCTGGCCGACGCCGTGCAGCAATACGCCGAGGTTGAACTGGGTTCATATTACGAAGAGGCACAGCAGCGAATATTCGACCTGCTGTCGGCGCAGAACATGCTGGAAGCGCTGCTCGAGCAGATGTCCATCCAGCGGCAGCGCTATCCGCGCATTGCCGCCAACCTCTTTGCGCTGCAGGCTCAGCAGCTCGCCCCCCTTTTACACCCTTCGGATCTGATGTCTTTTTACGATGTTGCTGTCAGTCAGCACCCCGATAGCCTCGACCTGCGCTATGCACGCTCCCTTCTGACTGAAAATCTGGACCAGTTGGACAAGGCCGAAACCGACCTGCGGCGAATATTGCAGGTTGAACCCGACGACGCCAACGCGCTCAACGCGCTGGGCTACACCCTGGCGAACCGCACCGATCGATATGAAGAGGCCTTCGACCTGATTCGACGAGCTATCGAGCTCGACCCGGATAACCCGGCCATTCAGGACAGCATGGGATGGGTCTTGTACAAGCTGGGGCGCTATGAAGAAGCACTGCAATATCTGGCCCTCGCCCAGGCAGCCTATTACGATCCCGAAGTGATTGCCCACCATGCCGAAGTGCTTTTTGTCATGGACCGAATCGACGAGGCACTGGACCTGATTGCCCAGGGCATGCTCGACTTTCCCGGCGACCCGCTGCTGCGCGAGGTGCGCCGGCGCATTCTGGATTCATTCTGATGCGCCCGACCCTGATTGCATTGGCCTTCTTGCTGGCGTCCTGCGCTCCATTGCCGCAAGTACAACCCGGGAGCCAGCCTCAAATTTCGGGTGAAGCACCCAGCCACTGGCGCGCTCGGGGCCGCTTTGCGTTTCGCGGCGAAGACAGCCGCAGTGGGCAATTCGATTGGCAGCAGCAGGGCGATCAATACAATATTCGCCTGTTTGGCACCTTTGGCCTGGGGTCGGTGCGCATCGAAGGCGACCCGCATTGGGCTGAAATAACCAGCGGGGAGGACAGCTGGTTTACAGATACGCCCGAACTCACTCTGTTCCAGATAACCGGGGTTTCACTGCCGGTATCCGAACTGGCCAACTGGATGACGGGCCGCATTGACAGCCAGGAAGTCTCGCGCTGGCAGGTCACCTATTCCAACCTGCAACAGGTCACCTCATACCAGCTGCCGGGTCGGGTGGATCTTCAGGCCGATTCCCAGTCGCTGTCGATTGTGGTGAGCAGCTGGGAATTGCCCGATGCCTGACCTGCAGCTGAGCGCGCCCGCCAAGCTAAACCTTTTTCTGTTGATCACCGGCCGTCGGCCAGACGGCTATCACCAGCTGCAAACCCTGTTTCAGTTACTCGACCATGGCGACAGGCTGGATATTTCACTTCGCAAGGATGGGAAAATACAGCTGCAGGGCGGCCCGCCCGGTTTGCCGCAGGAGCAGAATCTGGTGTTCCGCGCTGCCCGAATGCTGCAAACCCGTTTTGGCGCGCAGGCAGGTGCCGATATCGTCCTCATTGGCCGCTCAGAACCCGTAGATACATTAGAGCAGCTCTCGAGGCTTGGCGTGAAGACACACTCAATTCTGACCGATTTGGGTAACATAGATAAT
>CAKZNR010000024.1 GCA_937129725.1 uncultured Cellvibrionales bacterium
ACGGTAGTAAAGCCAGACCGCGTAGCGAATGATGTCGGAAGGAAAACGATAACGTTTGTAGATGCTCATGGCACCATTGTCCCGAATGGGCAGTTAACTTGTCAGTACCCTTTCGCACGTAGAATAACGTCTTCTTTGGAATCGAAAGATCGCCGCATTTCAGGGTCTCACCCTCCTCTACGCACAGCTTCAAAACCTCTCCATTCGTTAAAATCGAATGATCAAAGAGCACATTCTGAATGTCGTGCGACTCCGAGTTTTCCAATGCGCATCCTTCCAAACATCAGCACCGCAAAATTTATGGCACAGACCATTAAACCATGGCGGGGAAACGCAACACCAAGCACCCATTCCACAAACAGAAAGTACGGTTGGAGATTTTCGAGCAATATCGGCAAGAACTGGTCTCTCCACCACGGAATCAAAGAACTGTAGAAAAGAAAAAGCCCGCATAACGCGGGCTTCTCGGGGCAATACTAGAGAGAATCAGATGTTCTCTTCATCTTGCCAGACTGTATGGCGGTGAGGGAGGGATTCGAACCCTCGATGAGCTATTAACCCATACTCCCTTAGCAGGGGAGCGCCTTCAGCCACTCGGCCACCTCACCAAATTCGGGCGGCATAATACCACAGGGATGGCTTAGTGCGAGTCTCCGATTTTGGTGACCGAGGCAGAATTTCCGGGGGTTTCACCCTGGGCCTGCTTCTCGAACTGAATGCGCTGATAAATCTCTTCGCGGTGCACGGCAACATCTTTTGGAGCGTTTACACCGAGACGTACCTGGTTGCCTTTGACACCTAGCACCGTGATGTTGATGTCATCACCGATTACAACTGATTCGCCAATCCTTCGCGTCAATATAAGCATTTAAGTACCTCTCCACTCTCTCAAATTTTGCCTGGTCCGACTGTAATGTTTTATATCCTTACAATATCGGCATTGTCGCGCGATCCTAGCACCGCAATCCAATTAATAATGTTAACTATGCCACAAGTCTGAGGCTATTTCTGCTGCAACTTCTCATCCAGCCCGAACGCGGCATGAATGGAGCGCACCGCCAGCTCCAGGTACTTCTCCGCGATGATCACGGTAATCTTGATCTCGGAGGTGCTGATCATTTCGATGTTGATATTCTCGTCGGCCAGCGCTTTGAACATGGTTGCAGCCACACCTGCGTGCGATCGCATACCCACACCCACCGCCGCCACCTTGGCAATGGTGTTGTCGAAAGTCAGTTCGCGCACACCCAGCTCGCTTTTTATGCCTTCAAGTACCTTAAGCGCCTTGTCCAGGTCGTTTTTGTGCACGGTGAAGGAGAAATCGCTGGCACCGTCGTGACCCACGTTCTGGATAATCACATCCACTTCAATGTTGGCAGCGGCAACGGTACCCAGAATTTTTGATGCCGTACCCGGTTGGTCGGGTACGCCGGCCAGGGTGATCTTGGCTTCGTCGCGGTTAAACGCAATTCCGGAAACAACGGGGTTTTCCATGGTTTCATCTTCCTCGAAGGTAATGAGGGTGCCTTCGCCCTCTTCAAAACTTGAAAGCACGCGCAGCGGTACGCGGTACTTGCCGGCGAATTCCACCGAGCGAATTTGCAGAACTTTCGAGCCCTGGCTGGCCATTTCCAACATTTCTTCGAAGGTAATTTTGCTCAGCCTGCGGGCATTCTCCACAACCCTTGGGTCGGTGGTGTAAACGCCGTCGACGTCGGTGTAAATCTGGCATTCTTCAGCCTTCAGGGCGGCGGCCAATGCCACAGCCGAGGTGTCAGACCCGCCGCGACCCAGGGTGGTGATATTGCCTTCCACATCCACACCCTGAAAGCCGGCCACAACCACTACCCTGCCCTGGTCAAGGTCGGCACGAATGCGGTGGTCGTCAATTTCCTGGATGCGCGCCTTGCTGTGCGCCGAATCGGTTAATACGCGTACCTGGGCACCTGTATAGGAGCGCGCGTCGCAACCCAGAGTTTTCAGGGCCATAGAAAGCAAAGAGATGGTGACCTGTTCGCCGGTAGACACCAGCACGTCGTATTCACGCGGGTCGATGGCGGGGTTAATTTCTTCGGCCAGGCCGATCAGGCGGTTGGTTTCTCCGCTCATGGCAGACACCACAACAACAACCTGGTGGCCGTCATCACGGAATTTTTTGACCTTGGCAGCTACCGCCTGGATACGCTCGATTGAGCCTACCGAGGTGCCACCGAATTTCTGGACAATTAGCGACATATTTTCCTGCTGTTATAAAAAACGCGCAGCGGGTGCGCGATTCGAGAGGTGCGCGAACTTATCACAGCTAGGGGTGAAAGTTAAGAATACGCCCCTTTACGGAGCAAAAGGCAAACAAGCTGCGTTAAATACTTTGTTTGAGAGAACTCAGCGCAGCATCGAGTGCGCCAACCTCTGTGCCACCGCCCTGGGCCATATCCGGCCGGCCACCGCCCTTGCCGCCAATTTGCCCGGCTACCTCGCCCAGCAGCTTGCCGGCCTGATATCGGTCAGTGAGGTCTTTGGTTACCCCGCAAACCAGCGCCACCTTGTCGCCATTCACAGAAGCCAGCATTACCACGGCACTGCCCAGTTTGTTTTTCAGCTGGTCTACCAGATCGCGCAAGGCTTTGGGGTCTACGCCCTCTACCCGCTGCACCAAAACCTGAACACCCTTGATTTCTTCGGCACTGGCAGACAGGTCAGAACCGGAGCTGCTGGCCAGTTTCACCTGCATTTCTTCAACCTGTTTTGCCAGCTGGCGATTCTCTTTCAGCAGATTATCGGCCTTTTTCAGTAGGTTGCTGCGATCGGCTTTCAGCAGGCCTGCCACCTCGGTCAATTCAGACTGCAGCTGGTTCATCCATTGCAGGGCACCCAGGCCGGTTACCGCCTCGATTCGGCGCACACCAGAGGCCACACCGCCCTCGGAGGTAATTTTGAACAGGCCTATGTCGCCGGTGCGCTGCACGTGGGTACCCCCGCACAGCTCCACCGAGAAGCCCTCGCCCATGGTGAGCACGCGAACATTTTCGCCATACTTTTCACCAAACAGCATCATGGCACCGCTATGGCGTGCCTTTTCGATGTCCATCAGCTCGGTTTCTACTGCGGTGTTGCGGCGAATCTCGGCATTTACCAGGCCTTCGATGCGGGCCAACTCATCCACTGACACGGCCCGGGGGTGAGAAAAGTCGAATCGAAGGTAGTCGGCATTCACAAGTGAACCCTTCTGGCTGACATGCTCGCCCAACACCTCGCGCAAGGCGGCATGCATCAGGTGGGTTGCGCTATGGTTTAGTGCCGTAGCCTGACGGTCTAGCGAATCAACCCGAGAGGTCAACTGCTGCCCTGCGCGCAGGCTGCCCTGCTCCAGCACGCCCTGGTGCAGGTGCACGCCCTGGTGCTTGGTGCAGTCGGTAACGCGGAACCGCAGGCCGTCGGCCTCCAGCGTGCCACTGTCACCCACCTGGCCGCCGGATTCGGCGTAAAAAGCGGTTCGGTCAAGAACCAGGATGGCCTGTTTGCCCTCGCCAATAATATCTACCGGCTCCCCCGCTTCGAAGATTTGCAGCAATTTTCCCTGGCTGCTCAGCTCGCTGTAGCCGGTAAATTCAGTTTCGCCGGATACGTCCAACCTTTCGGTGTAGTCGGTACCGAACTGGCTGGCGGCGCGGGCCCGGCTGCGTTGCTGTTCCATGCAGCTATCGTAGCCCGCCATATCAAGTTGCAGGTTGCGCTCGCGCGCGATGTCGTTGGTCAGGTCCACCGGGAAACCGTAGGTGTCGTAAAGGCGAAACACCAGCTCACCGGGCAATTCGCTGCCCTGCAAAGCTTCAATAGCCTCTTCCAGCACGGCCATGCCCTTGTCCAGCGTGCGCGCAAACTGCTCTTCTTCCTGCAGCAGTGCCGCTTCAATACTCTTCTGTTGACTTGCCAGTTCAGGGTAGGCGTCGCCCATTTCTCGCACCAGCGAAGCCACCAGCTTGTGAAAGAAGGGTTCGCTAACACCCAGTTTGTTGCCGTGGCGCAGGGCGCGGCGAATGATACGGCGGAGCACATAGCCACGGCCTTCGTTGGATGGCAGCACGCCATCCAGCACCAGAAAGGCACAGCTTCGAATATGGTCGGCAATCACCCGCAGGCTTTGGTTCGACTGATCCTTCACACCACAAATTTTTGCAGCGTCACCAATAAGCCCCTGGAACAGGTCAATGTCGTAGTTGTTGTGAACGCCCTGCATTACCGCGGCAATGCGCTCCAGGCCCATGCCGGTATCAATCGAAGGATTAGGCAGCGGCTTCAGTTCGCCGTCGGGTTGGCGCTCGAACTGCATGAACACCAGATTCCATATTTCAATGTAGCGGTCGCCGTCGTCGTTTTCGCCACCGGGCGGGTCGCCAAACACGCCTTCGCCGTGGTCGTAGAATATTTCCGAGCTGGGGCCGCAGGGGCCTGTGTCGCCCATTTGCCAGAAGTTGTCCTCGTCCAGGCGCGAAAAGCGCTCTGCCGACACACCCATTTCTTTCAGCCAGATGTCAGCCGCCTCATCGTCGGAAACGTGCACCGTTACCCACAGCTTTTCTGCCGGCAGGCCCAGAGTTTCAGTCAGAAACTCCCAGGCATAACGAATGGCATCGCGCTTGAAATAGTCACCGAAGCTGAAATTGCCCAGCATTTCGAAGAAGGTATGGTGGCGCGCTGTATAACCCACATTCTCAAGGTCGTTATGCTTGCCGCCGGCGCGCACACAGCGTTGGCTGGAGGCTGCACGGCTATAGGAGCGCGGATCATCGCCCAGAAAAGTATCCTTGAACTGCACCATGCCAGCATTGGTAAACAACAGCGTGGGATCGTTGCCAGGCACCAGCGAACTGCTGGGCACCCGGGTGTGCCCCTGCTGTTCAAAATAATTCAGGAAGGCGCTGCGGATTTCGGTGCTTTTCATAAAGTCTCTGGCAAAAACGGTGACGACCGGGCAATGGCCCAACCTTCCACCGGAACTAAAAGGTTAAATTTAATGCTTTGAGGCGTTGGAATCCAATCAGGAGGCCAAATCGTCCTCATCGAATTTTTTATTCCCCAGCAGGTGCATATGCAGGTGGAACACCGTTTGGCCACCCCCCTCACCGTTGTTGATCACCAGGCGGAAGCCGTCTTCACAACCGGTGCGGCGCGCCATTTCGCCCACTACCAGCAACAAATGCCCCAGCAGGGCCTGGTGCTCGGGCCTGGCTTCAACCAGCATGGGAATCGGCTGTTTGGGAATAATCAGCAGGTGCGTGGGCGCCTTGGGCTGAATGTCCTGAATCACAATGCACTGGTCGTCTTCGTAAAGCTTGTCGGCAGGAATCTCGCCGTCAATTATCTTGCTGAAGATGCTTTTATCACTCATGACGCGGGTGCTTCTTTTTGATTTCCAGCACTTCCTCTGCTGAAAGCACGCGGGCTTCCGACTCCATTAACACTGGAATATCGTCGCGTATCGGGTAGGCAAGGCCGGCCGCCGTGGAAACCAGTTCGTTGGCTTCGCGGTTGAAATAAAGCGTGGTTTTGGCCACCGGGCAAACCAGTATGCTGAGCAGTTTTTTGTCGATCATAGTGGCGCGGAGTTTACTGTATTTGTGACTGCTTCAACAGCTGCGGGCGGGGGCAATATGCGCGGCTAATCCAGATGCCAGACACCGGACCGGCGCAGGAAAAACTCCGGGTCGATGCGCGAATCGCCCCAGTTCATCCGCCAGTCAAGATGTGGGCCAGTCACCCGGCCGGTCGCACCCACCTCACCGATTAGCTCGCCCTGCTCTATCCACTGCCCCTTTTCCACCAGCACCCTGCTCATGTGCAGAAATGAGGAAGACACGCCGTGGCCGTGGTCGAGCACCACCGTACCGCCGGAGTAAAACATATCGGGCGACACCAGAATAACGCGCCCGGCGGCCGGAGCCTTCACCGGTGTTCCGGTAGGCACGGCAATATCCAGCCCATAGTGGGGTGTGCCGGGCACGCCATTGTAGACACGCTGGCTTCCGTACACCCCGCTGATTGGCCCGAGCACCGGCCAGTCGAAACTGGCCAGAAATTCGCGGTCACTGCTGCGCACCTTGCGCGCCTCTTGCGTCATCAGCCAATCGGCATATATGCGGTCCTGCTCCTGCGCGCTGGGTTCCATGATGTTGCGCGCAATACCCTCGATGCGCTGAATGTCGTAGTCGCGCTGTTCAACTGCGAACTGCATCGATTCTTCGGTACCGCCATCGGCCGACTGCACGCGAAGGGTAACGGGTTCGTTCTCGTCACGGTGCAGGCCAATGACAAAGAGGCCATCTTCGGCCACCATCACCGGCTGCCCCTTGAACTCAACCCGGGCGCCGGGTTCGGTTTGCCCCACAATCATATTGCCCTCAATCCATTGCCCTTCGAGTTCAACCAGCTGGGCGTAAGCCAGCAGCGGTATCAGGGCCAGGCTAGCTACGGCACTTCGCATCATTCCCATTCGTCTCCATTAATGGCAGCGCGCACCTGCTCCGAAGTGAAGCCGCGTCGCTGCAAAAACTGCCCGGCCTTGCCGCGGGTTTTCCAGTCTTCCAGGTCGGCTGCGCTGTATTTTTTCTCGCATTGCTGGCGCGCTAGGGCAAACCAGTCAAGCTCCAACTCATCCATTACCTGCTGTATCAGGCTTTCCGGCAACCCTTTCTGGCTCATTTCCATATGGATGCGAACCGGCCCGTAACCACGCCCGCTTCGACTGTTCGCCAGCATTTCGGCGTAGCGCTTGTCGTCCTGCAGACCATCTTCAACCAATTCGCCCAGAACCGAATGCAACAGCTCGCTGTCCAGGTCGGGCACACGGCCTTTAATTTTTTCGGCCAGTTCGCGGTAAGCCTGTTCTCTTCGTGCCAGGTAGTTCATGGCCATCAGCCGCAGTTGGCTGCGCTGTTCGGTCATGAACCGGGCGGCCCCGGCTCTGTGGTTTCAACTGCCGGCTGCTCTTGCTTGCCGCCAAACAGCTTGCGCCACACCAGTTTGATGCCGCGCCAGATTTTAGGCAGCAACCAGATCATCAGAAGAATGAACAAAATCAGGAAACCCAGGAACATATAGGGGTGATTAATCATGGCCCAGACGCCGGCAAATACGGCGATGTCCTCGCCAATGGAGGCAAACCAGTTGCTCACCGGCTCGGGCGAGGTGTTAATCAGGGCACGCGAACCGGCTTTGGTGGCGTGAGTGCCCGCGGCCAGACCACCGCCCACAATCATGGCAGCCAGCTGGGCGCCCTGCCCGGCGTCGGCCATCATACCCGAGGCCAGTAAGGCCCCGGCAGGCAGGCGAATAAAGGTGTGCAGAGCGTCCCACCCCGTGTCTACACCGGGAATCTTGTCGGCAAAAAACTCTACGCAGTACATCAGGCCAGCGGCCGCAATCACCAGTGGCGACTGCAGAATTTGCAGCTCTTCGGGCAGTACCGCGTGGCCGGTGGCGCCAGCCAGACCAAGTGCCAGCATGGCGGCGTACAGATTGATGCCGCTGGCCCAGGAAACCCCAAGGGTCATGGCGATCAGCGTGGCCATCTGGTCCATATCCATGGCGCATTCCTATTTTTATCAGGGTGCTAAAGCATACCAGCGGGCGAGGCAAAAAGGCGCCTGAATGACAATCTGAAAAAGCAAAGATAAATGGGGCAGAAGCATCTCGTTAGCAGACGAGAACCGGCTATTTTTTGCTCAGGTGCTTTCTCAGCCGTTTGCGCTTGCGAATCTGCCGGTCGGTGAGGGTGTTCTTGCGTCCGGCAAAAGGATTTTCGCTGGAGCGATATTCAATGCGCAGCGGCGTGCCCTTCAGATCGAGGGCGCGGCGAAAGGTTTTTTCCAGAAAGCGGCTGTAGTGATCGGGTACCGAACCAGTCTGGTTGCCATGAATCACAATCACCGGAGGGTTGCGGCCACCGGCGTGGGCATAGCGCAGCTTGATGCGGCGTCCGCGCACCATCGGCGGTGCGTGCTCCTGAACCGCATCCTCAAGAATACGCGTCAGGCGGTTGGTGCCCAGTGGCGAGGTCGCACTTTCCCAGGCCGCCTGTATCGAGTCGTATAGCTTGCCCACTCCACTGCCGTGCAGGGCAGATATGAAATGCACATCGGCATAGTCGATAAAGCGCAGGCGCCGATCCAGCTCGTCCTTGATACGATCGCGTGCGTAACTGTCCAGGCCATCCCATTTGTTTATTGCCACCACCAGCGCGCGACCGGCCTGCATGCAGTGCCCCAGCAGGTGCAAATCCTGATCGACAATGCCCTCGCTGGCATCCATCAGCAGAATCACTACCTGCGAATCGCTGATGGCCTGCAGGGTCTTCACAATAGAGAACTTTTCCACGCCCTCGCGCACATTTTTGCGCCGCCGTACTCCAGCCGTGTCGATCAGGGTGTATTGCTTTCCGTGGCGTTCGTAGTCGATGTAGATGGAGTCGCGCGTGGTACCCGGCATGTCAAACACCACAACCCGCTCTTCTCCCAGCATGCGGTTAACCAGGGTCGACTTGCCCACATTGGGCCGCCCTACCACGGCAATTCGGATGCCGTTGCTGTCTTCTTCCTCGGCAGGAAGCGACTCGGGAATGTCCTCGAGCAGCCCGCTGACAAGCTGATTAACACCCCGGCCATGGGATGCGCTGATGCTACTTAAATTGGCAAAGCCGAGCGCGTGAAATTCGCCCTCCGCCAGTTCCGGCTGAACGCCGTCAATCTTGTTTACCACAAGGTGAACCGGCTTGTTCTGCCGGCGCAGCAGGTCGGCAATCTGTTCATCACCCAGGTTCATCCCGGCGCGGCCATCCACCAGAAACAGAATATGGTCGGCCTCTTCAATCGCGGAGATCGCCTGACTGGCCATTTCTTTCTCAACACCGGCTTCTTCACCGGTCAGGCCGCCGGTATCAATCAGCAAGAAGCGGCGATCGCCCACACTGGCTTCGCCATACTTGCGATCGCGGGTTAGCCCCGGCAAATCGGCCACCAGCGCGTCCCGGCTTCGGGTGAGGCGGTTGAACAGTGTCGACTTGCCCACGTTGGGGCGACCAACAAGGGCGAAGGTAGGAAGAACAGCCATGGTTCAGCCCTGGGGGCAGAAAATCAGTTGTTGGCCCGAACGCCAAGGGCGGTCAGGCGACCCGAGTCGTCCAGTACCAGCACCCCATCCGAGATGGGCACAAGCGGTGAGCTAACCGGGTTGCGGCCAACACGAACGCGCTGAATGACAGAGCCGTTGGTGCGGCGCAGAAAATGCACATATCCCTGGAAGTCGGCCACTGCAACCCAGTTGTCGGCTACCACTGGGCCAGTCGCCTGCCGGTTGCGTACGACCAGCGAATCCCACAGTGGAGACCCCGAGATAGCGTTATAGGCGAACAGGCGGCTTTGATCGTCGGTGATGGCAACCGTACCACCAAACAGGCCAATCTCTTTTATGCTGGAGGCGGGCTGAAACCAGTTGCCTCGGCCCGTTTGCGGGCTGATTGCCATCAGGCCACCCTGATAGCTCAGGCCGTAAACCAAACCATTGAGGTAACGCGGGCGGGCATCCACATCCACCATGCGCTCCAACTCGTTGGCACCCTCGGGTGCGCCTACCCGGGCGGTCCACAGATTGGCACCGTCGCTTAGGCGATAAGCCGCTACCTTGCCCGAGTCGTGCCCTATCAGCGCGACGCCTTCCACAATTTCCGGCGAGGCATTGCCGCGCAGGGTAAGCAGGGGTTTAACCGCATCGGCGCGCCAGACTTGCTCACCCGAATTGGAGTCGAGAGCGTAAACGCGGCCATCCAGAGCCAAAGCTACCGTAACGCCAAACCCGGCCGATGGAGCCGCCAGCACTTCCGAGCTGAGGGCATGTCGCCAACGTTCGCTGCCGTCAGTGGCATCTAGCGCAATCACCTCGCCGTCGGTGGACGAAACAAGAACCAGGCCATCGCCAACACCGGTTGCAGCCGCCAGGTCGCGATTGGTATCGATGCGCCAAATCTGGTCACCGGTGGCAAGATCAAGCGCCATTACCCGACCATTTGAGTTGGCCACATACACCACACCATCGCTTACCGCGGGGCGAATTTGCGCTGTGTGCTCGGCATCGGTTGTACCGATATTCCTGCTCCACAACTCTTCAACCTGCAGGGCCGCGGTAAAGTCAGCCAGCTCTACGGGAAGTGTATCCGGGTCGACGTCGTTGGAAGCACAGCCTGCCAGCAGCAGAAGTGGAAACAGGCCAGCAAGCAAAGCCCGCCGCCCCAAATGTTGCACCGATGGCTTGATGGGCAGTTTATTCCGCACGAGTTGCGCCTGTTTGAGCCAGTTTTGCCTCAAGATTGGGCCGGTAAGCAAGCTGGCTTTCCAGCAGTGCATCAATGGCGGAACGGTATTCATCGGCCGCGCGCGATGCTTCACCCATTTGCAGGTAAACATCGCCGCGCACTTCGGCGAACAACGCCGCATACTGGGTAGACCCGCCGTTCAGCAGCGACAGAGCCTCGTCATAATTTTCCTGGGCATATTTGGCAACGGCCAACCGATAGGTCAGCAACCCCTCCAGGGCTTCGTCGTCGTTATTGTCCAGCGCCCACTGCAGCCTTTGTTCGGCCTGCGCATAGTCATTGCGATCGGCGGCCGCACGGGCTGCCGCCAGAGCGCCCAGTACAGAAAACCCGTTGCCGGCATGCTCATCCTGCATCTGGTCGGCAAGAAAGCCGATGCTGCGAATCAATTCCAGTTCTTGTTGCGACATTTCGCCGCCAACCACGCCCTGGTTGATTACCGCCTGCTGAATGTCAATGTAGAGGTTGGCCGCTGCCTGGGCCTTCTCGGTTTGCTGTTGCTGCCAGGCTTGCCAGCCAAACCAACCGCCCACCACCACGACCACAGTGGCCACCAGTGCCAGGCCGTTATCCGACCACCATTGCTTGATGGCTTCCAACTGTTCTTCTTCGGTCTTCAATTCAATTGCTTCCGTTTGTACAAATTTATTACCAGCCAACCGGGCTAAAACTGCCCTGCCAGCGCCAGCGGGTGGCTATGATGGGTTGCCACTATGCAGAACGCAACTCCTGCCGTAAAAAGGCACACAACTCGTCCAATGACAGCTGCTGTTGCGGTTTCTCCTCGCGCAGGTCCTTCAGGCTAACCTGCTTCGAGCCGATTTCGTTTTCGCCCAGTACCAGAGCATAGCGTGCGCCACTGCGGTCGGCCTTTTTAAACTGACTTTTAAAGCTGCCGCCGCCCAGATGCTGCAATACCGGCATACCGGGTAATTGGTTTCGCAGGGTTTCGGCAATTGCCATGGCCTGCGCCGTAAAGGCGGGGTCTACCACAATAAACAGCCCGCGGTGACCGGCACCGATAAGCTCCGGATTAACCTCCTGAACCAGCATCAGCAGTCGTTCAATGCCAATAGCGAAACCCAGCGCGGGCACGTCCGGCCCACCCAGCTGCTTCACCAGGCCATCGTAGCGGCCTCCGCCGCACACCGTACCCTGAGCTCCCAGAGCCGAGGTAGTCCACTCGAAAACGGTGCGGCTGTAATAATCAAGCCCACGAACCAGGCGCTGGTTCAGCTGATAGCCAATGCCCATTCCTTCAAGCAGACCACAGAAGTGTTCAAAATGTTCCCTGCAGTCGGGTTCCAGGAAGTCCAGCAGACGCGGCGCAGCCTCGTTCAGCTCCTGCATGTCGGGATTTTTGCTGTCCAGAATGCGCAGCGGGTTGCTCTCAAGCCGCCGCTGGCTATCTTCGTCCAGTTGGTTGGCGTGCTGCCGGAAGTAGTCCACCAGAGCTTGCCGATGCGCGGCGCGGCTTACCGGTGAACCCAGTGAATTGATTTCCAGCTGCACGGCCTCGGATATTCCCAACGCCCTCCAAATGCGCGCGGTCAGCGCAATAATTTCAGCATCGATATCGGGGCCCTGCAGGCCAAAGCATTCCAGTCCGAGCTGGTGGAACTGTCGCTGACGCCCTTTTTGTGGCCGCTCGTAGCGAAACATTGGCCCGCGATACCAGAGCTTCTGGGATTGCTGGTTCAGTAATCCGTTTTGAATGCAGGCGCGCACGCAGCCCGCTGTGCCTTCGGGGCGCAGGGTAAGCGATTCACCGTTTCGGTCCTCGAAACTGTACATCTCCTTTTCGACAATATCGGTCACTTCACCGATAGTGCGGCTGAACAGCGCAGTTTTTTCCAGCAGGGGAAAACGAATCTCCTCATAACCGTACGCGTCCAACACACCGTTCAAGCGAGTTTCCACCTCGCGCCAGAGTGCCGTTTGGTCGGGGGTGATGTCAGGCATTCCGCGAATCGAGCGGATACTACTCACTGGCCGGGCCCTCCATTGCTGGCAATCAGGTTCTCCATTTCCTGCTCTTTTTCTTCGGCGCGCCGGCGAATCAACTGCTCCATTTGCTCGGTGACATCACCGGAACTGATTTTTCGATAGGGTTTGCCGTCCAGATATATCAGGCTTTCCGGGTCGGCCCCGGTGATGCCGATATCTACCTCTTTCGATTCACCCGGGCCATTCACGTAGCAGCCAATCACCGCAACATCCATCGGCACCTTGATGTCTTCCAGGCGGGCTTCGAGCTGGTTCATGGTTTTGATCACATCAAAGTTCTGCCGCGAGCAGCTGGGGCAGGCAACGAAGTTGATGCCCCGGGTCCGCAGACGCAGGGACTTTAGGATGTCAAAGCCCACCTTGACCTCTTCCACGGGGTCGGCAGCGAGGGAAACGCGGAGCGTATCGCCAATGCCGTCCATGAGGAGCATGCCGAGGCCTATGGCAGACTTCACCGTTCCGCTGCGCAGCCCCCCGGCCTCCGTGATGCCCAGGTGGAAGGGGTTATCGATCTGGGTTGCCAGCGCCCGATAGGCCTCCACGGTCATGAAGATATCGGAG
>CAKZNR010000025.1 GCA_937129725.1 uncultured Cellvibrionales bacterium
AGCTCCCTTCTGCGCCAATGCGACATGCAACCCGTGCTGCTCGACCGGCTTGAGGACAACCTGGAAGCAACCTGCGCCTCGCTGCGCGAAGCAGCGGGGCAGGTGGATGTACTGATCAGCAGTGGCGGTGTCTCGGTTGGCGAAGAAGACCATGTACGCGACGCACTGCAACGCATCGGCGAACTGCATATGTGGCGAATTGCCGTTAAACCTGGCAAGCCCCTGGCTGTGGGGATTATCGGCAACACACCCTTTTTCGGGCTGCCGGGTAATCCGGTATCCGGATTTATTACCTACCTGATGCTGGTGCTGCCATTTCTCAAATTGAGCGCCGGCCAGAACGCCAACCCCCCACAACCCTTTATGCTGCCTGCTGCGTTCGACCACAGCGGCGGCGGCCGCACAGAGTTTCTGCGCGCCAGGGTCGAACAAGGCAAGGTTCATATTTACGCCAACCAGGGCAGCGGTGTTCTGACATCCGTGCAATGGGCGCAGGGCCTGGTGCGACAGGAAGCAAACCGACCGATTTCCGCGGGAGACCTGGTGCCCTACTGGACATTGGAATCACTGATGTGAGCAGAGATGCAGAATCGAACGGCTTCAAATTACTGGTTAATTTTCATTAAAGCCATTGCTGGCTTCCAACCCCTGTGGATTAAATGATCTGCTTGTTTTTCGGGGAATAATTTTGCGCCTATTGCTTTTCGCCCTTTGCATTATCGGGGCGACCAACAGCTTTGCCCAACCACTGCCCTTTGATTTTTTCAGGGACAGCAGTGAAGGCGCGGATGATACCTTTACCACTCAGCCGCCCGACGCCGAGTTCGCCTTCGCCAGATTGGCTTATGGCCAAACCATGTCGAACTTCAGCAGCCGCATTCCCTGGACGACCGATTGGCCCGAGGCAGAAACCCATTTTCTGCAGGGCTTGTCGCGGCTCTCGGTGGTAGACAGCTCGGGTGCAGGGCGCGCCGTGCGCCTTACCGATGAAGTGATTTTTGATTACCCCTGGTTGTATGCCGTGGATGTGGGCAAGTGGACGCTCACCGGCAACGAAGCAGCGATTCTTCGCGAGTATTTGCTTCGCGGTGGTTTTTTGATGGTTGATGATTTCCATGGAAGCTACGAATGGCAGGTGTTTTATTCCCAGCTGCGCAAAGCGTTCCCGGATCGTCCGGTGGTTGATATACCGCCAGAGGATGCCCTGATGACCATCATGTACGAGCTGGATACCAGCATCCAGATTCCCGGCATCCGCGCACTGAACAGTGGTCAAACCTGGGAGCAGGATGGCTACACGCCTCACTGGCGCGGAATTTATGATGATCAGGGGCGTCTAATGCTGGCAATCAATTTCAATATGGATCTTGGCGATGCATGGGAACACGCGGATGACCCGGGATACCCCGAGCCGATGACGTCACTGGCTTACCGCTGGGCGGTGAACTATGTCATCTATGCCATGACTCACTAGCCGACCTGCAGGTGCCACTAAACCGCCATGTTTGAGTTTCTCTTCCAGTATCCGCAAAGCCACTTCACCGCGGGCGAAGTGCTGCTGCAAACCTGGGGCACCGCCACCCAGCTGGCCTGGGCAGGTGTTGCAGCTTTGCTGATTGTGCTGGTGAGTCTGTGGCGATGGCGAGCCAGGTTATCGCTGCCAAAATCGATTTCACTGGCTTGCCTGCAGCTGCTGACCCTGGCTCTCGCCCTGGCGATGCTGGCCCAGCCAGTGCTGGAGATCGAACAAATTCGGCCGGGCGATAACCGAGTTGTATTGCTGGTGGACACCTCCCGCAGTATGGCCATGAGCGATGATGGCCAGCAAAGCCGATTGCAGGCTGTGTCAGCACAACTCGAGCAGGGTTTGCTGCGCGACCTCGCCGACCGCGGCATAAGCGTTGATATACGCACCTTTGATGGCGAGGTCTCCAGCTGGCAGCAATTGCTGGATGTTGCCGCTGCTGATGCAACACCGCTGGTTGAGCAACTGGAAACCCAGTTGCGCCAGGCCAGCCAGCAGGCAACCGCAGGTGTGATTCTGGTATCCGATGGTGCCGACAACTCCGGCGACAGCGACGATATTCGGCTGGCCGAACTGGGGGGCTTTGGTATTCCCGTGCATACCATTGGGGTGGGCTCCGATTCTGCCGGCAGCGACTTGCAGATCAGTGCCGTCAACCTGCCCACCTCAGCTATGCCGCAGGCTAGTATTACCGCGGACGTGACCCTTGGCGGCGGCAGCGAACCGCGCAGCACCACACTTAAGGTATATGACGGCGACCGTATCATCGCTGCCGAGGACGTCGAACTGCCCGGCAACAACCAGCTTGCCCAGGCACGCATTAGCCTGCCCACAGGCGACGTGGGCGTGCGAGACCTGCGATTTGAACTGGACGCCGCGGCAGCGGAAACCAACCTGGCCAACAACAGTTTCCGCCACACCCTCACAGTAGCCCAGGATCAGCCACGGGTTCTCTATGTCGAAGGCGAGCCCAGATGGGAATACAAATTTGCCCGGCGCGCGCTGGACGATTCGGGTTTTCTGTTTTTGCATGGCTTGCTGCAAACCTCGGTAAACAAGACTTATCGCCAGGGCATTGAATCGCCCGAGCAGCTGGAAAACGGCTTCCCGCTCAACCGGGAAGAGCTCTATAGCTATCAGGCTGTCATCATCGGCAGCCAGGAAGCAGCCGCCCTATCGCGGGAACAGCAGCAGATGCTGCGCGATTTTGTCGACCTGCGCGGCGGCAGCCTGCTATTTCTTGGCGGTCGCTCGAGTTTGGCGGATGGCGGATGGCAAAACACCCCCGTGGCCGATGTGCTGCCGGTTCGACTTGATGAGCTTCCACAACCCAGTTTCATTCGCAGTCAGGCAGAGGTGCACCTCACCGAAGCAGGCGAGCGTGCCAACTGGCTTAACCTGTCGCCCGACCAGGAGAGTATCGAACTGGGTTTCGACCAGCTGCCAAACATCGCCGACTACCAGCTGGTAGGAGCGCTCAAGCCCGGTGCTACCGCCCTACTGGAGGTAGTCGGTGAACAGGGGCAATCGCCACTGCTGGCCTGGCAGCGATTTGGCCGTGGTAAAGCATTTGTTCTGGCAACTGGCGGCACCTGGCGCTGGCAAATGCAGCTACCGCATCAGGACATGACCCATGAACGCTTCTGGCAGGCCATGTTGCGCGAGATGATCGCCGAGGTGCCAGCCCAGGTAAGTTTCGATACCGACCAGAGCTGGTATCGGGATTCCGATATGGTGCGCGTCAGCGCCACGGTGCGAGACGCCGACTTTCTTCCCACCGGCAGCGCCAAAGTGAGGGTACAGGCACGCGATTCTTCGGGGCAAACCCAAACCATCGCCCTGCGCCAGGTTTCCGGCCAGCCCGGCCGATATGAGGGTGAGTTTCAGGTTGAGTCGGAAGGTCTGGTACAGCTGGATATGACCGGTTCGCTGGGCGAAGCCGGGCTTGACCCGGTGCGCCACTTCACGCGCCGCGACGATGGCCTGCTTGAATTCTTCGATACCAGCCTCAACCGCGACATGCTCGAACGCATCAGTGCCAGTACTGGGGGCGTCTATGCGCAACCAGACAATACCGACTCCCTGATCGAGGCCCTTCAGTTCAGTCCGTCCGGTGTCACCGAAACCCAGTGGTTGCCCCTGTGGAGCATGCCCGTTAACTTCCTCTTGCTACTGCTGCTAAAACTGTCCGAGTGGCTACTTCGAAGACGCTGGGGGCGACTCTAATGATCTCAGGGAACCATCTGCGAGCGCTTCTCTTGCTGCCACTGTTCTCTGTAGTC
>CAKZNR010000026.1 GCA_937129725.1 uncultured Cellvibrionales bacterium
CGTGAATAAAAGCGACCTTATTGAGCAAATCGCATCATCCGCAGACATTTCCAAAGCCAAAGCCGGCGCTGCTCTTGATGCAGTGGTAGACAGTGTTACAGGCGCCCTTAAAAAAGGTGATTCCGTTTCTCTGGTTGGTTTCGGTACTTTCTCGGTAAAAGATCGTGCTGCACGTACTGGCCGTAACCCGCAAACCGGTGCAACTATCCAAATCAAAGCAGCAAAAGTACCTGGCTTTAAAGCGGGTAAAGCGCTGAAAGACGCCGTAAACTAATTATTAGTTGAGGCAGCTGCACGCAGCAGTTTGTGCAGCAGCGAACAAAGGCGCATTTCGGTGCGCCTTTTTCGTGTTAAACCCAAAATTAACATCGAGCTCACTGAATCATGATCCAGAATCTTCGCGACAACCTGTCAGGCACTGTCGCCATTACCCTGATCGTTCTTATCGCCATTCCGCTGGCTTTCTTCGGCGTTGAATCAATCTTCCTCAACAGCGTGCGCGTAAACGAGGTGGCTGAAGTGAACGGAGAAACCATCTCCGAACTTGAGCTGCAGCGCGGTGTGAGCAATCAGATGAACGAGATCATGGGAATTATGGGCGACCAGCTGGACCCGGCCCTGCTCGATGAAGCGACTTTGCGGCCCAGGGTGCTCGAGCAGCTTATTCAGGAAAAACTGGTGCTTAGCGCCGCGCGGGAGCAGAACCTGGCGGCTTCAGACGTCATGATTAGTGAAACGATTCGCAGTTCTGAGGCCTTTCAGGTAAATGGCCAATTCAATGCAACGGTATTTCGCCAGTTCCTCGCCAATATGGGTTATACGCCCACCACCTTTATGGAAGCCATGCACGACCAGCAGATTGCCAACTTTCTGTTGGTGGGCTTGCGCGCGTCGGCATTTGCCACGCAAAAAGATACCGCTGCCGCGGTGGCCAGCAATTTTGAAACCCGCAGCTGGCAATACCTGGCCATTCCGGGGCAGGACATCCTCAACAGTATCGAAATTAGCGATGAAGAGGTTCAGAGTTATTACGAGATTTACCAGGAAGACTTCCGGCGCCCGGAAGAGCTCAGCCTGAACTATGTCAGCCTGAGCTCTGACGGCTACTTTGCGGCAACGGCGGGGGATGAAACCCTGGCCGATCAGGTGCTCGAGCGCTTTGAACTCCTGGCGGCCCAGCAGGGAGAGCAAAAACGTATCTCCCACATTCAGCTTGAGGCAAACGACGAGGCCAGCGCGGCCCAGCAGGTTGAAGAAATTCAGCAACGCATTGCCGATGGAGAAGCTTTTGCAACTCTAGCAGCCGAATTCTCGGTAGACGTGGGCACCGCAGCCCTGGGCGGCGATCTGGGCTATACCGATGGCACCACCTTCCCGGCCGTCTTCGAGCTGGCCATCGAGGAACTGGAAGAGGATGAAGTATCAGCCCCGGTAGAGCTTGACGGCTACACACACCTGATACTGGTAACCGACCTTCAGCAGTCTGACTTTAGTCTGGAGAACGAATACGCGGCGATTGAGCGCGAAGTTCGCCAGGATATGGCTCAGGAGCAGTTTCAGGAAGGTCTGGATGAATTGCGTGGCCTGGTGTTTTCGACCGATAACCTCGAGCAATTGATTGAGCAGTTCAGCAACCCGGACATGCTTGAAATTCAAACCAGTTTGCCATTCAGTCGCGATGTGGGTACCGGCATTGCGTCCGATGCGCGGGTTCGCGCGGTTGGTTATAGCGACGTGGTATTGAATCAGCAGTTCAACGAAATCGTTGAATTGGGCAACTCGGAAGCGCTGGTGGTGCATTTGAATGAGCACTACCCCAGTCGTCTGGCCGAGCTAGCAGAGGTTCAGAACGCCATTGTTGCCACATTGAAAGCTGAAAAAGCGGGTGAGGTGCTGGCGGAAACTGCATCGGGGCTGGAACAGGAAATTGCCGATGGTGCCACGCTTGATTCGGTTGCCGAGCGCGAGGGCTATGTGTGGGGCAGTATGATCGACTCCACGCGAATGCAGGCCGGGCAAGATGCCTCTCAGCTTGTGTTTGGCGCGCGCCCCGAGCAGCTTCCGTATGTGTCGGGCGGGGTGGTAGTCAACGGCGATTTCCGCATATACCGTATCAGTGAAATCACACCGGGTCGTATCGAAGATCAGCCGCCCGAATTGGTCGCGCAGGTTCGCGAACGTGTGGCTGTGGATCGCAGCGTCATGGAATGGGAAGCCTATTTGGCGGCGCTTGAAGCCGGTGCCAGGATCAGCCGCAAGATCAACACCAATACAGCTGCAGATCTGGAACTTTAGCTTTATTGAGTAGCTTGATAAAAAAGGCCGCTGATGCGGTCTTTTTTTGCTCGATGCCGGCTTGGCCGCGGATCCGAAATCAGAGTAGGAAGTGCAAATCGGTCTGGCAGCCCCTTTATTGGCTCCTCCGGCCGGCGGGCAAACATGCCGCTGGCGTTCTCGGCTAAGCGAGCAGTGCTCGCTTCGGGCGCCTCGAACCCAACTGGGCTCTTCTCGCCCAGCATTGCCTTCGGCAACAAACAAAATAAGCCACCCCGAAGGGTGGCTTATTTTGTTTGGCTCCTCCAGCCCTCAGCATAGCTTCGGGCGTTCGGCACTGAAAAAGCGGTGCTTTTTCCGGGCGTGCCTCACCCAACTGGCCTACGCCCAGCAGGCGGGCGAATGCCGAAAAACAAAAAAGGCCGTCCAATGGACGACCTTTTGTTTTTTGGCTCCGCCTGCTGGGCTCGAACCAGCGACCCAATGATTAACAGTCATTTGCTCTACCAACTGAGCTAAGGCGGAATAGTCTCTCTCGAAAGAGGGCGCGACTATACATGATCATTTTTTTTAAAGTCAACACCTGCTGGGCATGAGTGTCATCTTTCTTTGAAAAGCGCAATACTGTGCGCCGTCAAATTTCCCCATTTTGAGGCACCATGGCCCGACAGTTTGAAGTTAAATCGAGTTATCAGCCGGCTGGCGACCAGCCACAGGCGATCGAAAAGTTGGTAGAGGGCCTTGAGGCGGGTCTTGCTTCGCAAATCTTGTTGGGTGTTACTGGCTCAGGTAAGACGTTCACCATGGCCAAAGTTGTCGAGAGGTTGCAGCGCCCGACTATAGTCATGGTCCACAACAAAACCCTCGCGGCCCAGCTATATGGTGAATTCAAAGAGTTCTTTCCTAATAACGCGGTTGAGTACTTCGTTTCTTACTATGATTATTACCAGCCTGAAGCTTATGTGCCGTCCTCTGATACCTTCATTGAAAAAGATGCTCAGGTAAACGATCACATTGAGCAAATGCGTCTGTCGGCGACTAAAGCGCTCCTAGAGCGAGAAGACTGCTTAGTGGTAACTACGGTGTCGGCGATTTACGGTTTGGGTGACCCCCAATCCTATTTCAAAATGATCATGCACCTCTCGAGGGGTGAGATCATCGATCAGCGAGGTATTCTTCGGCAATTGGCCGAACTGCAATACACGCGTAATGATATCGACTTTCGCCGAGGCACTTACCGAGTCCGCGGTGACGTCATCGATATATTCCCCGCAGATTCCGAGGATCTTGCTGTACGCATCGAACTTTTTGACGAGGAAATCGAAAATATTGCCACGTTCGACCCCTTGACGGGGGCGGTCGCTGAAAAACTGCCCCGCGTTACCATTTTCCCTAAAACACACTACGTCGCTTCGCGAGACACCATGCTGGGCGCCGTCGATTTCATCGAAGAAGAGCTCGAGCAACGAGTAACGCAATTCAGGGAGATGGATAAGCTGCTCGAGGCGCAGCGCATCCAGCAGCGAACTCGGT
>CAKZNR010000027.1 GCA_937129725.1 uncultured Cellvibrionales bacterium
TTGCGCACGTGGCTGAGCTGCCGCCCAAGCTCCTGCTCTCTGGAGTGCTCTGCAAAGAGGCCAACACCGCACCGGAACTCGTACACGTAGCGGCGCAGAACGCAAGAGGCGGCGAGGGGCGGCTACTGCGCCCGCTGACCAGCTTGCGAACCAGTTCATCTATCACCTGATGCAGGTCGAAACGTCCCTCTTCATGCGCCAGTTGGCTGTAAAAAACTGCCTGAAAAAGCAGGTCCCCAAGCTCGCCGCGCAACTCGTCGTATTCTCCGCGCTCAATGGTATCGGCTACTTCGTAGGCCTCCTCCAGGGTCGAGGGCACAATGCTGGCGTAGTCCTGCGCCAAATCCCATGGGCAACCGTCCCGCGGGTCGCGCAGCCGTTGCATGAGGTATATCAGGTCTTCAAGCTGGTATCTTTCAGCCACTGAATACCCCGGACGAAAGGTAGCGATCACCGCGATCGCAAACGATGGCCACCACCAGAGCGTTCTGGTGTGCCTGTGCGATGTCCATTGCCGCAGCGATCGCGCCGCCCGAGGATACGCCGGCACAAATGCCCTCTTTCTCCGCCAGTTCGCGCATGGTTTTCTCGGCACGTTGCTGCGACATGTCTACCGTCACATCCACCGCTGACTGACGAAAAATGCCCGGTAGATAGGCTTCTGGCCAGCGTCGTATGCCAGGTATACAGGCCCCGTCTGAGGGCTGAAGCCCCACGATCTGCACATCGGGATTCTTTTCTTTCAAATAGGCCGAGGTGCCAACGATGGTCCCGGTGGTGCCCATAGAGCTCACAAAGTGGGTAATATTTCCCTCTGTTTGTCGCCAGATCTCGGGGCCGGTGGTTCGATAGTGAATGGCGGGGTTGTCGGCATTATTGAATTGATCCAGCACCTTGCCGCGCCCTTCCTGTTGCAATTGCAAGGCCAGATCACGGGCCCCTTCCATGCTGGCTTCAGCGCTTACTTCAATCAGCTCGGCGCCGTAGGCTCGCATGCTGTCTTTGCGTTCCTGGGTGGCAGTTTCGGGCATCACCAACAGCATGCGATAGCCACGCATGGCGGCCACCATGGCCAAAGCAATGCCGGTATTGCCACTGGTTGCCTCGATCAGGGTGTCGCCGGGGGCAATTTCACCTCGTTGTTCCGCGCCGAGAATCATGCCGAGAGCCGGCCGATCCTTAACTGAACCGGCCGGATTATTGCCTTCCAGTTTTGCGCATAGGGTACTGGGGCAATCTGAAGGCAGCATCCGCTGAAGACGAACCAGCGGAGTATTGCCAACCAGGGCCTCCAGAGTAGGTATTTCGGGGTGCGAAACAGACAAAGCGGGAACCAGTTAGAAGAAGAATATGACGCGATTTTACCCTTTCTTCAGGCGGTATTGCAGAAGCAGTTCTCTGGATTGCAATGGACGATCGTCCAACAGCTGATCCAGCAGCTGTTTCAGTTGTTGTCGCAGACGCCTGCTCTCTTCGGCTTCTCTTGGCAATTGCCCCGTCTCGAGCGCTTGCAGGCTGCTGCCCAACAGGGCAAGCGAAGTTGTTTCATCCGTAATTACCCAGCCCAGCTCCGGCTGATATCGATAGCGTTTGTCGCGCAGGAATTCATGGCCCGATGCGTCCAGGTCCAACGCGATGGCATAGCCCATTTCAGTGAGCAGTGAAATCTCGAAGCGGCGCAAAATAGCCGCCGGCTCTTCAATTAGCCGGTCCAGGCCGTCACAGGCGCCGAGGTAACTGGCGAACAGCTGGGGATGAGGGTCTTCGACGAGCAGCAGCCGGCAAAGCAGTTCGTTGAGGTAGAGGCCGCAAAGCGCTCGTTCGCCTTGTAATTGCCACTGGATTCGAGTTTCCGAGTCGGTCAGGTTTTTGAGTTCACCGCGTCCGCTCCAGCTCACCTGGTAAAGGTTGAAGGGTGCCAGGGAGGTGCTGCCTCGTTTTCCGCTGCGGCTACCGCGGCTGACGAGAGCCACGCGGCCGTATTCGGCGCTGAACAGGTCCAGTATCTGGCTGGTTTCGCGCCAGGCTCTGCTGTGCAGCACTACTGCATCTACTTTATCTGCACGCATAGGCGCTGTTCCGACTCAGGACTCGCGGTAACCCAGGCTCTGCAGGGCGCGCTCGTCGTCAGACCAGTTGTCTTTGATTTTTACCCACAAGCGAAGCATTACCTTGGTTGCCAGCAGTTTTTCCAGGTCTTCCCGTGCCTCGCTGCCGATCGATTTAAGTCGCTCGCCGCGATCGCCTATCAGGATCCGCTTTTGCCCTTCCCGCTCCACCAGGATCAGGGCGTGAATATGAATGCAATTGCCTTCTTTCTTGAAGGATTCAATCTCTACGGTGGAGGCGTAGGGAACCTCGTGGCCCAGCTGGCGCAGTATTTTCTCCCGCACAATCTCGCTGGCGATGAAGCGTTCACTTTTATCTGTTACCTGGTCCTGATCGAAAAGGTGCTCTCCCGCTGGAAGCGATTCAACCATCGACTGCTGCAATTCTTTTAATCCGGTACCGCGCAACGCCGAAACCGGAAAAATTTCCGCTGCTGGCAGTTTCGCAGACAATTCCTGAATGTGGGGCAGGGCCAGACCGGGATCCGAGAGCCGATCCATCTTGTTA
>CAKZNR010000028.1 GCA_937129725.1 uncultured Cellvibrionales bacterium
CGGTTTCCTGGGTGGCCTTTCCTATTATTCTGTTTGTCGGCTTTTCCGTCTTTGTCCTGTCGGGTCTAGTTGAGCGCGAGTTCGCCCCGCAGGAAGACCAGCGCGTGTTTTTCGCCAATATCAGCGCGCCCGAAGGCACCAGCTACACGCGCATGGCCAGCAAAGTGCCCGACCTGCTGGAGCCAATTCAACCGCTATACGAAAGCGGTGATATCCAGTCCTACACCGTTAGCATTCCGTCCTGGTTCTCGCCGGCGCCCAGTTCTGCCATTGTGATGATTAGCCTGGCTCCCTGGGGCGAATCGGAACTGGAAACGCAATCGACCATGTGGCAATTGGTGGGCCAATGGAACCAAATTCCCGACCTGCGCGGTTGGGCCTTTATGCGTCAGGGTTTGTCGGGCGGCAGCGGCACGCAAATCCAGTTTGTATTGCAGGGCACCGACTTCGAATCGTTGGCCCGCTATCGTGACCTGGTGTTGGCCGCCGCCGCCGAGTATCCCGGTATTACCGATCTGGATTCCGACCTGCGCGAAACCCAGTCGCAAGTGATTGTGGAGGTCGACAAGGAGCGCGCCGCCGCATTGGGAATATCTGCTCAGGCCGTGGGGCGCACCCTGCAAACCATGATGAGTGAACGCGAGGTATCAACCTACGAAGTGGGCGGTGAGGAATACTCCATCATTATGCAGGCGCGCGATGATCAGCGAGCCAGCCCCGATGACCTGCGCAATATTTTTGTGCGCTCGGAAAGCACGCGCGAACTGATACCCCTGTCCAACCTGATCAGCATCCGCAACGAGGCCGGCATTGGCACCATCAACCGCTACAACCGCCTGCGCTCGGTCACCCTCAGCGGTTCAGTTGCCGAGGGCTACAGCCTGGGCGAAGCCCTGGATTTTCTGAACCAGGTTGTGGATGAGCAGCTTCCGGCCGGTGTGAAGGTCGACTACAAGGGCGAATCGCTGGAGTTCCAGGACGCGTCGAATAGCATCATGTTCACCTTCGGTATTGCCATTCTGGTGCTTTTCTTTGTGATGGCAGCGCAGTTCGAGAGTTTTGCGCACCCGGTGGTGATTTTGTTCACCGTCCCGCTGGCAGTGGCCGGTGCCTTT
>CAKZNR010000029.1 GCA_937129725.1 uncultured Cellvibrionales bacterium
CAACCTGGACAATGGCCGCGAGCTGATTGTTCGGGTAAACGACCGTGGCCCCTTTCACGAAGAGCGAATTATCGATCTGTCCTGGGCAGCAGCCGAACGGCTGGGATTTGCCGATATGGGTATCGCCCGGGTAGAGGTGATTGCACTGGATCCGGCCAACTACCAAACCACCCTCGCAGATCTTTCGCGCGACAGCCAGCCCGCCACCGCCACCCGGCCGGTAGCAGAAAGTCTCAGCCCGCCGGATTCGTCCTTTTTGCAGGTGGCGGCGCTGTCCAATGCCGAGACCGCACGCGACCTGGCCGAAGACCTGGCACTCATCAGTAACATGCCGGTTGAAATTCTGATGCCGGGTGCGGGCGAGCAGTTCTACCGGGTGCAGGCCGGGCCAATCGATCAGCCCGGGCAGCTCGACCTGCTGCGCACGGTGCTCTCGCTCAATGGAATGCCGGCCGGTTACCTGGTTAGCCGGGAACAAGCCCACCCCGATGGGGTCAATATTCTGACAGTACCCCGAGCGAACTGATAAAATCCGCCGCCTGTATCCGGATACCCAAAAAATGATTCGAGTTTTAGCCAGCCTTTTTTTGATTTCCTGCCTTAGCGCAGCTGCTCACGCCCAACCCATTATTCCAGCCTCTCCCGATCTGGCTGCCCGTGCCTGGGTGTTGATGGACGCCAATACGGGCGAGGTAATTGCCGAACAGAATGCAGAAGAATCCCTGGCACCGGCGAGCCTCACCAAGTTGATGACAGCCTATCTGGCTTTCGAGGAAATTGATGCCGGGCGCATGGGGATGGACGAGCAGGTGCTGGTGAGTGAAAACGCCTGGCAAAAGGGCGGCGCGGCTAGCGGTGGCTCAACCATGTTTTTGCCGCCCAACGAGTCGGCGACGGTGTCCGACCTGCTGCGCGGCATGATTGTGCAATCGGGCAATGATGCCTCCATCGCACTGGCCGAGCACATTGCCGGCAGTGAAGAGGCCTTCGCCGACCTGATGACTCAAACTGCTCGGCGGCTGGGCCTGAATAGCAGCTACTTTTTTAATTCCACCGGCCTGCCCGCCGAGGGGCACCAGACCAGCGCCATCGATATGGCGCTGCTCGCCCAGGCCATTATTCAGCGGCACCCCGAGCTGTACCAGATATATGCCGAGAAAGAGTTTGAGTATAACGGCATTCGTCAGCCCAACCGCAACTCATTGCTGTGGCGCGATGCCTCGGTAGATGGGCTGAAAACCGGCCATACTTCGGAAGCTGGTTATTGCCTGGTGGCCTCGGCCGAGCGCGGCGGTATGCGACTGATTTCGGTGGTAATGGGTACCAGTAGCGAAGATGTACGTGCCAACGAATCGCAAAAACTACTGACCTGGGGGTTTCGTTACTACGTGACCCACCCCCTCTATCAGTCCGGCGAGAGCCTGAGCACCGAGACGGTATGGGAGGGCAAGCTTGATGCGCTTTCGCTTGGCCTGGCCGAGCCTGTCACCCTCACTATTCCGCGCGGCGATGCGGCCGGCCTATCGGCCGAACTGGTGGTTCCGGAAATTCTGCGCGCGCCCATCGAGCAGGGCCAGGCCATTGGCCAGGTTCAAATCAGTTACCGTGGCGAGCTGGTGCACGAGGCGGCCCTGATAGCGCAGCACGAGGTTCAGGCAGCCAGCTTTTTTGGCAGGCTATGGGACCGTATCCAGTTATTCCTGATGAACCTGTTTGGTAAAAGTTGAGCGACCAGCCCCCTCCCAAAATAGAATTTCCCTGCGAGGACTATCCGGTGAAAATCATCGGTGAGGCAGCGCCGGATTTTCGCGAAACCGTATTGAATATCGTCGAGCGACACGCGCCCGGGTTCGATGCCGCCCGCATGGACGTGGTGTCTTCGCGTAAGGGCAATTACCAGTCGGTGACCCTTTGGATTACCGCCACCGGCGAGCAGCAACTGACCGACCTGAATACCGACCTGAGACGCTGCCCACTGGTGCGTCTGGTACTTTAAGGGCGCTGGCCGCCTGCGCAAGAATGCAAGCCAACCCTCTTGTTTGTCGCAACCTCGGCACCTGCGAATACCAACCGGTGTTGCAGGCCATGAAGGATTTCACCGATCGGCGAACGCCAGACTGTCGCGACGAACTGTGGTCGTTGCAGCACACGCCTGTGTACACCCTGGGGCGAGCAGCCAACCGGGCAAATCTGCTCAATGTGGGAGATATTCCAGTAGTTCAGGTAGACCGGGGTGGCGATGTAACATATCACGGCCCCGGCCAACTGGTGGTTTACCTGATGGCCAACCTTCCGCGGTTGCAATTGAATGTGCGCCAAATGGTGACGGCACTTGAGCAATCTGTGGTGGACCTGTTGCAGCTGTATGAGGTGGCAAGCGCCCCGCGCAGTCATGCGCCCGGTGTGTACGTGGGCGATGCAAAGATTGCCTCCCTGGGGCTGCGGGTTCGGCGCGGTTGCACCTACCATGGGTTGGCCCTGAACCTGCAAATGGATATGGCGCCCTGGGCCGGTATTAACGCCTGCGCCCTGGGTGTTCCGGTTACCCAGCTGAGCGATCAAACCGGAAAAACCAATGATTGTGAGACAATTGCGGGCCAGCTAACCGACATTCTGGCTGTGAAGCTGGGATACAGCGA
>CAKZNR010000030.1 GCA_937129725.1 uncultured Cellvibrionales bacterium
TACCCTGTACAGCTCGGTTCTTTTCCTGCTGGTTGCCGGCGGCTTTGCCTGGTTGGCCGGATTTAGCCCCACAGATTCCATCATTATCGGCGCTGCCTGCATGTTTTCCAGCACCATCCTGGGCATCAAGTTGTTACCCACCACCGTGCTGCATCACAAACACACGGGCGAACTGATGATTGGGCTGTTGTTGATGCAGGATTTCGTGGCAATTTTCGTGCTGATTTTACTGCTCAGTGCCGATTCCGGCAGCATTTCCTGGCTGGGCCTGGGCAAGGCGGCGCTGGCATTGCCGCTACTGGTGGGCATTGCGCTATTCCTTACCCGGTTCGTTCTGTTAAAGCTCATTGCCCGTTTTGACCGCACCCAGGAGTTTATATTTCTGCTGGCCATTGGCTGGTGCCTTGGCATTGCCGAACTGGCCAGTTTCATGGGCTTATCGCTGGAAATCGGTGCATTCGTCGCCGGTATTACCCTGGCTACCAGCCCTATTTCGCAGTTTTTGGCCTTCTCTCTCAAGCCACTGCGCGATTTTTTCCTCATTTTGTTTTTCTTTGCCGTGGGCGCGCGCTTCAACCTCACCCTGCTGGACCAGATTATTCTACCGGCCCTGCTGCTTACCGGACTGGTACTGCTGCTAAAACCCCTCGCGTTCCGCTGGCTGGTTCACCGCCATAGCGAAACCAACAAACTGGCCTGGGATGTGGGTTTCCGCTTGGGGCAAACCAGCGAATTTTCATTGCTAATCGCCTTTCTGGCGCTGGAAGTACAGATGCTCTCGGAAACCGGGTCGATGCTGATTCAAGCCACCACTATCCTCAGCATATTGGTGTCCAGCTACATTGTTATTTTCAACTATCCGAACCCTTTGGCAGTTTCAGACCGACTGCGGAGAGACTAGTTGGATACTGACCGCATCGATCGCTTTCGTGAGCAATGGCAATACAGTGCCAGCGGAGAAGAACTGCCGGATCAGGATCAGCTGATTGATGCCGAAGAAATGCTGCTCATCCGCATTCCCCGGCCGATGCGCGCATTTCTCTTGTGGTTAAGTGACCTGCAGCCTGTCGGCTGGGAGCTAGTCACCTGTCACGACCCCTTTCTGCACAGTTACCTTCCCGAAGTGACTGCCCTGGCCTGGGATGAAGAATTGCCGCGGTACCTGATACCCCTGGCCTTCAATGCTTCCTCGTACGCAGCCGTGGATGATTCTGCGGCTGTACACATCTGGTCAAAGCAGCTTAAAGAAGCGGTCGATCAATTCGATTCCATTGAAAGCTGGATCGAAACTGGCTGGCAATAGCCCATGTGCGGTCGTTTCAATATTGTCGATAGCCCGCAAGTGCATGCGTTGCTCGAGCTGGCCGGCGTCAAGGTAGATAATCTGCCTACCCGCTACAATATTGCTCCAACCGAGCCCGTTCCCCTGCTACACCAGTTCGAGTCGCGAACTGTTCTCAGCTCGGCACGATGGTGGCTCACCCCGCATTGGGCCAAGCAACCCGATACCACTTACGCAATGTTCAATGCACGCTGGGAGAAGCTAAATTCCAGCCCGGCCTGGAAAGGACCATTCCGGCATCATCGGGGTTTCGTGCCGGCCTCAAGCTTTATCGAGTGGAAAGCAGACAGCCAGGGAAAACAGCCATATCTGGTGAGCCTGAAAGACCAGGCTATGGCTTTTGCAGCCCTGTGGGATCTGTGGGAAAAAGAAGATTCGCACATCCTTAGCTGCGCCATCGTAACGCATGAATCCGATGAGCGATTTTGGGACGTCCATCAGCGCATGCCTTTGGTGCTTGACCCACAAGCAGTTCAACTATGGCTAAGCGATGGTGAATTGGATATCGACAATCCGAAAACTCTGCACATTGACCAGCCATTTGAGGTTCAGGCCATTGATCGGTCAATCAACGGTAGTCGAAACAAAGAAGCACCCCGGGCCATTGGTATCTGACTCCTATGGCGCTTTACGATACTTCTAAAATAGTTCTAGGAAATAGCCCTATCTAACTTGGTTTATCTAATATATTCCCGAAGAACGGAGAGGGATCGTTGGATTTTTCCTGTGTTTTCCGGCCCCATGCGAATCAGTTGCTTCTGCACCATGGACAGCGACTCGAGTCCGGCATCTTCGTACTCGTAGCTCAATAGCGGCCGCACCAGTCTAATTTCTCCCTCCACCTGTGGTGCTTCGAGCAGCTGATCCAGGGCCATCGCCAAGCGTTCACGGAACATTCCGGGTTCTTTGCCCAGTCTCACGTAGGCCTGGTCCAGCAAGGGTTCGTAGTAGCGGTAAAAAGCGGTCATTAATTCGCTGTCGAGCTGATCGAGAAAGTCTGCATAGAGGTTGTAGCGCGTATAGCTGGACCGATCCAGCAGATAAACGCCCTCCTCGTCTGCCGGCAGCACAGCCAGTCCGCCAGGAGGAGCCACCACTGGGCTGTGTTGATAAATCAGATCGCCCTCGGCGGCGTTTTCAACCTGGAGCACCACCTTTTGAAGAAGCTGGTCGCCATTCAACCAGCTGACCGGCAGCGAACCAGCCAGCAGGCGCAAATGGGCCTTCAAGGGGCCATCACTGTCCATCAAGGGAGGCAACTCGCCCTGCAGCTCGTAGTCGCTGACGATGGCGCTGTCAGGTTCAGGCAGCGCCGGCGGCGGCTGGCGGTCGATGGGCGCAGCTGGTGTGATGTTGACCAAATCAACCTGCGGAGAGGGCTCGGGAACGTCGCGGCTCAGCCAGAAAGCCGTGCCTACCAGCACCGCAATAATCAGCAGTGCCAGCAGGATAATCTGGTTGGTTTCGCCCTGCGCTCTGAATTGCTGCATTTTCCGCTCCAAACTACAAAAACTGGAGGGTTCTTTATGCGTGCCTTTGGTCGCCAGGTCAAGGCTTACGGGTGCAGTCGGTCGTGAAAGCCGGTTTCCGCTCAGAGTTGGGAGGCGCGCTGTTCGAGCAGGGATTTGCCGGGAATGGAGGCCAGTAGCTCGCGGGTATAGGCCTGTTCGGGCCGGTCGAATACATCCGCCGCGTTGCCCTCCTCCACCAATTGGCCGTCTTTCATCACCAGAATTCGATCTGACAGGTAGCGCACCACTGCCAGATCGTGCGATACAAACAGCATGGTGAGGTTGAAGCGATCAACCAGGTCGAGCAGCAAATCGAGAATTTGCGCCTGAATGGTGACATCCAGCGCCGACACGGGCTCATCTGCCACGATAAATTCCGGGTGGGTGGCAATAGCCCGGCCAATCGCGATTCGCTGACGCTGACCACCGGAAAACTCGTGCGGGTAGCGCAATACTGCCTGTCTGGCTAATCCCACCGAGTCCATCAGCTCGAACACACGAGTATCCAGTTCCTTGCGTGTGACAACCCTGTGCAGCAACAGGGGTTCGGCCAGGGTGTCGTATACCGTCATGCGCGGATTCAGGCTGGCATAGGGATCCTGAAAAATCATCTGCATGCGCCGGCGCAGCGGCTTCATCTGGCGCATATCCAGGTGGGCCAGCTCTTTGCCGTCGAATTGAATACTGCCGGATGTGGGTTTTAACAGGCGCAAGATGCTGCGTCCGGTAGTGGACTTGCCCGATCCGGATTCACCGACCAGACCCACTATCTCGCCCCGGCGTATATCGAAAGAGACATTGTCGACCGCTTTTACGGGCTCGGTTTTTTTGCCGCCGCCAAACCAGGTGCAAAGGTTTTCAACCCGCACCAGGGGCTGCTCCGCGTCTGGATGCGCCTGGGTTTTGTGCGTATCCGGCACAGCAGACAGCAATTTCTGCGTATAGGGATGGCTGGCGCGTTTGAAAATATCGTCGCGGCTGCCTTGCTCGACAAACGCTCCGTTTTGCATCACGCAAATGTGGTCGGCAATATCGGCTACTACGCTAAGGTCGTGACTGATAAAAATCACTCCGATATTGCGACGCTGCTGTAGTTCTTTGAGCAGCTTAAGTATTTGTGCCTGCACTGTTACATCCAGTGCGGTGGTGGGTTCATCGGCGATAATGATTTCCGGCTCGGTTATCAGTGCCATGGCAATCACCACGCGCTGGCGCATGCCGCCGGAGAACTCGAACGGCCAGGCGTTCATGCGCTCTTCCGGATTTTTGATGCCTACTTCTGCCAGGGTTTCCGTGGCCTTTTTCCAGGCTTCTTTCTTCCCCATGCCAAAATGAAGCTGCAGTGGCTCGATCATCTGGTCGCCAATCTTCATATAGGGGTTGAGGGAGGTCATGGGGTCCTGAAAGATAATAGAAATACCCTTGCCGCGTACCTTGCGAAGCTCGGACTCCTTCATGGTGAGCAAATCTCGGTCACCCAGCATGGCGCTGCCGCCCTCAAACCGCCCCGGAGGCATGGGCACCAGGCCCAGCATCGAATAACAGACAACCGACTTGCCCGACCCCGACTCGCCAATAATGGCCAAAGTTTTTCCTGCCTCCACATCGAAGCTGATGCCATCAACAGCCTTTACGAGGCCGTTGCGGGTATGGAAGTGAACCGATAAGTCTCGAACTGTTAACAGGGGCATATCAGTCTCTCGATGCCTTGGGATCCAGCGCATCGCGCAGGCCATCGCCCAGGAAGTTAAGCGCAAAGAGTGTCAAGGTTAGCGCCAGGCCCGGGAATATCAGCAGCCAGGGATACTCTTCCATGGTTTCCACCCCGTATGAAATCAGCAGCCCCCAGGAAGACTGCGGCGGCTGGATGCCCAATCCGAGGAAGCTCAGAAAGGCTTCCAACAGCATTACGCTGGGAATGGTCAGAGTGGTGTAAACAATTACCGGCCCCAATACATTGGGGAGCAGATGCTTGGCAATAATGCGCGAAGGTGCCTGGCCGATAGAAATGGCCGCTTCTACGTATTCCATTTGCCGAAGGCTTTGCACCTGGCCACGCACGATGCGCGCCATGGTCAGCCACTCCACCGCCCCAATTGCCAGGAAAAGCAACAACAGGTTACGGCCGAACACCACCATCAGCAGAATAATAAAGATCATGAAGGGCAAGGCGTACATGATATCGACCAGACGCATCATGACGGCATCCACCTTGCCACCCGCATAACCGGCCACCGCACCGTAAGTTACACCAATCACCAATGCTACGGCCGTGGCAATAAAACCTACCATGAGCGAAACGCGGCCGCCGTACATAATGCGCGTCAGCATGTCGCGACCGAACGTATCGGTACCCAGCCAGTGTTCAGCCGAGGGCGGGCTGGCACCCAGGCGCAGGTTTTGCGCTTCATACCCGTAGGGCGCAATCCAGGGCGTAAGCAAGCAGATAACACCGACAAACAGAAGAAACCCCAGCCCGAACATGGCCAGTTTATTTTTCTTCAAGCGGGTCCAGGCATCGTCCCACAGAGACACGCCCTTAGGCATTTGCTCCTGAATACTGGCAGACACTGTGCTCATCACTTACTCCCGAACTGGTAACGCAGGCGCGGGTTCAACAACGCCGCCACAATGTCAGACAAGAGGTTAAACAGGACAATCAGCGTAGCCAGAAATGCCGTGGTGCCCAGAATCATGGTGTAGTCGCGGTTGAAGGCAGCCTGGACGTAAAAGCGCCCCAGGCCCGGAATCTGGAAGATGGTTTCCACCACGAAAGAGCCGGCCAGCAAGCCCGCAAAGGCCGGCCCCAGAAAGCTGATAACCGGAAGCAAACCGCCGCGCAGTGCGTGCCGGAATATCACGATGTGCTCTGGCAAGCCTTTCGCCCGTGCCGTGCGCAAATAGTCTTGTGACATTACCTCCAACATGCCGCTGCGGCTAAGCCTTGCTATGTAGGCCGCGTAGGTAGTGCCCAGGGTAATGCTGGGAAGAATTTTGTCGCCCGGGCTGGCACCCCAGCCCGACACCGGCAACCAGCCAGCCCACATACTGAAAACCAACACCAGCAGAGGGCCCAGCAGGAAACTGGGCATGCAAATGCCAACCATGGCCAGACTCATGGGCACATAGTCTTGCGCCGTGTTGGGTTTAAGAGCGGCAAAAACGCCCGCCAGAGTGCCTATCAGCACGGCGATAATCAGCGCATAAAAACCCAATTCTGCGGTTACCGGTAACCCCTGAAAGATAAGTTCGTCAACAGAACGCCCGGGATACTTGAACGAGGGGCCCATGTCGCCCTTCAGAAGGTCTGCCAGGTAGTTAAAATATTGCTGGTGCATGGGAAGATCGAGCTGGTATTGGGCTTCCAGCGCTGCTTGCACCTGCGGCGACACGGCCTTTTCGGTTGAGAAAGGCCCGCCCGGAGCGGCTCGAACCAGAAAGAAGGTAACAGTAATCACGGCCAGAATGACCGGGATGGCTTGCAGCGTTCGCAGTGCAATAAAACGGAACATCAGCGGTATCCGGTGAGATTAGTCAGTTTGCTTGCTCGCCTTCCAGCCATACGTAGCGATAGTTGAAGTAGTCCTGAATATTGGTGGGCATTCCCTTCAGGTTGGGATGACGAAGACTTTTATTCTTGTAGGTATAAAGCGGAATAATGGGAACGGCTTCCATCAGGATGGTTTCGGCTTCTTCGAATAGTGCATAACGCTCGTCGCGATCGGGTGTGGCCGGCGCAAGCTGGGTAATGATTTCGTCGTAGCGTGCGTCACTGAACCCTGTCTTGTTGTTGCCGCCCCCGGTGAGGAAAAGGTCGAGAAAGTTATTCGGGTCGATGTAGTCGCCAATCCAGCCACGGCGAACCACGTCGTAGTCCATGTTGTTCTGGCTGTCCAGGTAAACCTTCCACTCCTGATTCACGATGGTGACAGGAATGTTGAGCTCGCTCATCCACATCTGCTGAATGGCGACTGCGATTTTGCGGTGGCTTTCCTGGGTGTTGTACAGGATTTCAAAGGCGGGGAATCCCTCACCGCCCGGGTATCCTGCTTCGGCCAACAGCTCGCGAGCCCGCTCGGGGTTATAGTCGAACAATTGCACCGGATCGTAGCCCAGGGTGTCTGGCGGTACGATGGCATAGGCCGGGTCGACAATCCCCAGCATCACTGTTTCCGCCAGTAGTTCGCGGTCGACGGCCAGGTTAAGCGCCATTCGCACCCGCACATCATCAAGTGGCTCGCGGGTCAGGTTGATGTTGTAAAAATAGGT
>CAKZNR010000031.1 GCA_937129725.1 uncultured Cellvibrionales bacterium
TGGCGCTGCCGGCCGTGTCCAATTTCAGTTCCTGATTTGCCGCTTATACCTTGAGTTCCAACGTGACTGCACAGATTTCTCTCAGAAGTGATCGCTACAACGAGCGCTACCGCCCCCAGCTGCATTTCTCACCCCTGATGAACTGGCTGAATGACCCCAACGGCATGGTGTATTTTGAGGGCCAGTATCACCTGTTTTATCAGTACAACCCCTTCGGTCACATATGGGGCAACATGCATTGGGGGCACGCAACCAGTCGCAACCTGGTGCACTGGCAGCACCGTCCCGTAGCTATTCCCGCGGGCACGGTAGATCACAGTTACGTATTTTCCGGTGGTGCTGTAGTGGATTTTAATCATTCCAGCGGTCTGCAGCGCGAGGGCGAAAAACCGGCGCTGATAGCCTTTTATACCCATAGCGGTGACAAGGGCGAAAATCAGCGGCAAAGCATCTCCTATAGCCTGGATGGTGGCGAAAGCTGGCAAGACTACGCCTACAATCCAGTGATCGAAAACCCGGGCATCAAAGACTTTCGCGACCCCAAAGTGTTCTGGGATGCACCTCGAAATCAGTGGGTAATGTCACTGGCTGCGGGGCAGGAAATCTTGTTTTATCGCTCCACCAATCTGCTCGACTGGGAATTTTCCGGGCGCTTTGGTCAGCACGAAGGCTGTCACCGCGGTGTGTGGGAATGCCCCGATCTGTTCCCTCTGACCACCGAGCAGGGCGAAACCCGTTACGTGCTTCTGGTGAGTATTAACCCGGGCGGTCCAAACGGAGGCTCTGCAACCCAGTACTTTGTGGGCCAGTTCGATGGTGCGCAATTTACCCCTTGTCAGCATGAAACGCGCTGGCTCGACTGGGGCCCCGACAACTATGCCGGCGTAACCTGGGAGAGCGCTCCCGGCGATCTCGATCGGCGCTTGTTCATCGGCTGGATGAATAACTGGCAGTACGCCAACCAGGTGCCCACCTATCCCTGGCGAGGTCAGATGACCCAGGTAAGGGAGCTGACCCTGCTGGAGCGCGATGGTTCGTTTTGGCTCGCCAGTACACCCGTTTGTGAAAACCGTGAGCTGCGGCGCCAATCGCATATGCCGGTGCCGGGGCAGCTGCATGCGGGTGAGAGCCTCGAGCTGGCCGGCGGTGAATTGCTGGAGGTTCAGCTGCAGCTTGAGGATTTGGCCGAAGATGCACTGGTGTCGGTGCGCTTCGACAACGGCCAGGGCGAGTTTGCCGAGCTGCGCCTGGACCTGGCGGCGGGGCAATTTGTGCTGGACCGAAGTAGCGCCGGAGAGGACAAGACGGGCAAAGACTTTGCCTACAGTTACCAGGCACCTGTCGCTGGTAGCTTGTTAAAGTCAATGGACCTGCGATTAACCAAGGACGCCAGCTCGTTGGAGCTCTATGCGCAGGAGGGCAGAACCTGCATGACGGGCTTGTTTTTTTCCGACGCGCCTCTGCAGCGTGCCGAGTTTAGATGTTATCGCGGTGCCGTTAGGGTTGGCGCCGCGCAGGTCTGGGAGCTTGAGTCTATCTGGGTAGGGGAAACGGAGTTAGTATGACCATTAGCGTTTTGGGCGAGGCTCTGATTGATTTTATTCGCTCGCCCAATGGCGGCTATTTTCCCTTTGCCGGTGGGTCGCCGTTCAACGTTGCGATTGGTCTGGGCCGGCAGGATGTAAGTTGCTGTTTTCTTTCGCCGCTTTCGCGTGACAGTTTTGGTCAATTGCTGTTTGCCAAGCTTCAGGAATCCAATGTTCAGGTTGCTGCCGGGTGTGTTTCGCATCTGCCTACATCACTGGCCATTGTCAGCGTTGACGAAGCGGGCTTGCCAACCTATTCCTTTTATCGCGAGGGTGTGGCCGATCGCGATCTGGATTTCGACAGGCTGGTAGCCTCTATTCCCGACCAAACCTGCTTGCTGCATACCGGCTCGCTGGCTATCACGCCGGCAGACGTTCCCCTGATGGCGCGTGTGTTTGATCATGTTCGGGCGCAGGGAAAAATGGTGAGCATTGATATCAACATCCGTATGGATGTGGTGCCCGATTCCGACGAGTATTTGCGAGGTATCGAAAGCCTTTTACCGCACTGCGATATTGTCAAAGCCTCTGATGAAGACCTGGCCTGGTTTGGATACAGTCAGGACCCTTACCTGGCGGCACAGATGCTGCAGGAGAAAATGGGTGGAGGCCTAGTGGCGCTGACGGTTGGCGTTCAGGGCGCCGCACTTTTGCAGAAGGGCGACAGTTTGTTCAGGCCTGCATTCAATGCAGGCCAGTTGGTAGATACGGTGGGGGCCGGTGATACCTTTCACGCGGCCCTGTTGTCATCGCTGCTTCGAATGGGCCTGCTAAGGGCCGAGCGTTTGCCGGAAGCAACACTAGATCAGCTGGGCTCTTGCCTCGAGTATGCCTGCTGCGCTGCCGGAATCAATGTGACTCGGCACGGTTGCCAGCCGCCCGGCGTGGAAGAGGTGCAGCGGGTACTGGAGCAGGCCACCTGAGGTGAGCCCGGCCTGCCCGCTTACTTTCCCCAATCAGCCAACTTTTTCTCTGCCAATTTACCCTGAATGCGGGCGTGCACCGGCAGGCCATCGCGCCATTGGCTGGCCGCTTCTCCGGCAACCAGTGCATGCATGTAAGTATTGCAGGCCTCGGTTACACCGTAACCGTCCTCGCGGATATATTCCGCCGGCAGCATTTTTTCCACGTTGGCAATTTTGCTAAGGGGAGCTTCCTGAACTTCCCATTGGTAGGGGCTATCCGAGGTTCGGATTATGGCTGGCATCACTGCATTTTTGCCGGCCACCGCGTATTCCACTGCAGCTTTGCCCACGGCCAGTGCGTGGTCCAGGTCTGTTTGTGAGGCCAGGTGGCGCGCCGAGCGTTGCAGGTAGTCGGCCAGAGCCCAGTGATACTTCAGCCCCAGTTCGTTTCTCACCATGCCGGCCAGCGCGGGCGCAACGCCACCCAGTTGCTTGTGGCCAAAGGCATCAACGGTGCCGGCGTCGGCCAGGAAGTTGCCTTCGGCGTCTTGCGCGCCTTCCGATGCCACCACAATGCAGTGGCCTTTAGTGTCCACGGCTTTTTGTACCGCAGCGAGAAATTTGCCCTGCTCGAAAGGCACTTCGGGAAAGATAATGATGTCCGGGTTGGCCAGGCCGCCAGCCGCGGCAATCCAGCCGGCGTGGCGGCCCATCACTTCCAGAATGAACACCTTGGTGCTGGTTTCGGCCATGCTTGCCACGTCGGCACCTGCTTCCATGGTGGACACGGCCACATACTTGGCTACCGAGCCAAAGCCCGGGCAGCAGTCGGTAATGGGCAGGTCGTTGTCGACTGTTTTGGGCACGTGAATGGCCTGCAGCGGGTAACCCATTTTTTCGGCGATTTGTGACACCTTCAGGCAGGTGTCGGCGGAGTCGTTGCCGCCGTTGTAAAAGAAATAACCGATGTTGTGGGCCTTGAACACTTCGATCAGGCGCTCGTATTCGGCGCGGTTATCTTCCAGGCTTTTCAGCTTGTAGCGGCAGCTGCCAAACGCACCGCCGGGGGTGCTTTTAAGTAGGGCGATGGTTTCATCGCTTTCGGCCCCGGTATCGATTAGCTCTTCGCGCAGCGCACCCAGAATGCCGTTTTTGCCCGCGTAGAGGGTGCCAATTTGCTGCGGGTATTGCCGAGCCGTTTCAATCAACGCGGCAGCAGAGGCATTGATAACCGACGTGACACCGCCCGACTGGGCGTAAAAGGCGTTTTTTGGTTGCGGGGAGGGCATAATGGTTCCTTGTGAATTCCGGGGCACTGGCGTACCCGGATAATACCCAAAAGCCGGCGGCATTTTCAGGTAAGCGAGTTATTACATGCATATCCACATTCTTGGTGTTTGCGGAACCTTCATGGGAGGTATTGCCCAGCTGGCTGTGGCCATGGGCCACCGGGTAACCGGATGCGATGCCAACGTGTATCCGCCCATGAGCACTCAGCTTGAAAGCACCGGTATCGAGCTAATTGAAGGCTTCAGTGCCGACCAGGTCGAACTGGCACCCGATCTTTGGGTAATCGGCAACGCCATGTCGCGCGGAAATCCCCTGGTTGAAGCCATCCTCGAGCGGGGAGACGAATACCTTAGCGGGCCGGATTTTTTATCACGCTTTATATTGCAGGGGCGCTGGGTGATTGCCGCCTCGGGTACCCACGGAAAAACCACCACCAGCAGCATGATTGCCTGGATTCTGCAGTACGCCGGCCAACAGCCGGGTTATTTGATTGGCGGCGTGCCCGGCAATTTTGGCCACTCGGCGGCGCTGGGCGAGGGCGAGTTTTTTGTGGTGGAAGCCGACGAATACGACACGGCATTTTTCGACAAGCGCTCCAAATTTGTTCACTACCGCCCGCGTACCCTGGTAATCAATAACCTGGAATACGATCACGCCGATATTTTCCCCGACCTTGCGGCTATACAGCGGCAGTTTCACCACCTGGTGCGCACTGTGCCGGGCAGCGGCCTGGTGATCTACCCCGCCGGTGAAGCGAATATTGAGCACACCCTTGAGATGGGTTGCTGGTCGCGCCAGGAAACTCTGGGCAGTGATTCGGCCGATTGGCTGGCGCGGCCAATGGATGAAAGCTGCGCCAGTTTCGAGGTTCAATACGCTGGGCAGCCAGTGGGGCAGGTTGAGTGGCAGCTGATAGGCCAGCACAACATGATGAATGGCCTGGCGGCTATCGCTGCCGCTGGCCACGCCGGTATAGAGCCCCAAGTTGCCTGCCGAGCCCTGGCCGAATTCGACGGGGTAAAACGCCGCCTGGAACTGATTGGCCAGTCTGATCATATTACCCTTTACGACGATTTTGCCCACCACCCCACTGCCATTGAGACCACACTGAAAGGGCTGCGTGCCAAGGTGGGCGAGCAGCCTATTCTGGCCGTCATCGAACCGCGTTCGAACACCATGAAGCAGGGAATTCATCGCGACCAGCTCTCGCCCAGCGCTTCGCTTGCCGACAATGCTTACTGGCTGCAACCCGAGGGCCTTGGCTGGTCTCTTGGCGAGGTAATGGGCGACGGGCAATTCGTGTACACCGGCATCCCCTGGCTGGTCGACCAGGTGGAATATTGGGTTAATGAGCACAGCGTATCTTCGCCCTGCCATGTGGTGGTGATGAGCAACGGCGGGTTCGGTGGTATTCACCAGCTGCTGATGGAGCGCCTGAAACTGCAATCCTGACCTGTCGATCAGGTTGCTCGCGAGGGCAGTTGAAGCTGGTAGAATGCCGCCCTCTTTTTGTCCGGGTTAAGTGGCTTGTTGAAATCACTGCAAAATCTTTACCGCCTGGCAGTTCTGGATAAACCCTGGATTGCACTGGTGCTGGTTGCGCTGCTGGTTGCGGTGGCCGGTTTTGGCCTCCCCAAGGTAAAGCTGGATGCCTCGTCCGATTCGCTCACCCTGGAAAGCGACCGGGCACTGGATTTTTTCCGCGAGATCAATAGCCGTTACAGCAGTGGTTCGATTCTGGTGGTTACCTTCAGCGTGGAGGATGACCTCTTCTCTGACGAGAACCTGCAAACCCTGAAATCGCTGCGCGACGAGCTGGCCCGGGTAAGTCGGGTGCAAAGCGTGGTTTCCATTATTGATGTGCCGCTGCTGTATAGCCCGGTTGTGGGCCTTACTGGCCTGACTCGCGAACTGCCCACTCTGCTGGACGAGGGTGTCGACAGGCAGCTGGCGCGGCAGGAGTTTCACCGCAACCCGATATACCGCGACACCCTGGTAAGCCCCGACAATCAAACGACTGCTGTGTTGCTGAACCTGGAGGTTGACCAGCAGGGCATTGCGCTGGTGCGCGAGCGCGACGAGCTGCTGCGAAAACAGAACGAGGGCGAGCTGAGCACTGACGAGCTGCAGCGGCTGGAGCAGGTCAGCCAGCAGTGGCTGGAATATCGCACCGAACAATCGGCGCGCGACAGCCAGCGGGTTCAGCAGGTGCGCGATATTGTTGATGGTTATCGCGGTGAGGCCGAGCTGTTTGTGGGTGGTGCCGACATGGTGACTGCCGACATGCTGAGCTTTATTCGCAGCGACATGATCAATTTCGGCATTGGTATTCTGGCTTTTATTCTGGTGACTCTGGTGGTTATTTTCCGCCAGCCGAAGCTGGTGTTTTTGCCGCTGCTGAACTGCGTGATCTGCCTGGCCATCATGCTGGGCTTTCTGGGCTGGATCGACTGGCGCCTCAGCGTTATCTCGTCCAATTTCACCCTGATTCTGATGATTGTCACCCTGGCACTTTCGGTGCACCTGATTGTGCGTTTCCGCGAGGCCACTCGGCTGCGCCCGCAAGCCAGTGTGCGCGACCGGGTGGAAGAAACCGTAAAGGCCATGGTGCGACCCTGCGCCTATACCGTGCTAACCACCATGGTGGCCTTCGCCTCGCTGGTGGTTAGCGACATCCGCCCGGTGATCGACTTCGGCTGGATGATGACCATTGGTATCAGCCTGGCCTTGCTGATGAGCTTTGTGCTGATTCCGGCCGGGCTGGTGGCCCTGGGCGGCTCATACAGGGGTGGCAGCAGCGAAGAGCCGCAATATACCCTGGTGTTTGCCCGCCTGGTTGAGCGCGCGCGAAATGGCGTGTTTCTGGTTGCGCTGGTGCTGGCGGCGGGCGCGCTTTACGGCCTGACGCAGCTGACGGTAGAAAACCGCTTTATCGACTACTTCAAGTCCGACACCGAGATTCATCAGGGCATGAAGGTGATTGATCAGAACCTGGGCGGCACCATGTCGCTGGATGTGATTATTGATGCGCCGGCTGTTGCCGGTCAGCCAGAAGAAGCGATTGAGCTAAGCGACGAAGAAGCCGACCTGTTCGGCGATGACTCTTTCGCCGCCGATGACCCCTTTGCCGGCGATGACCTGTTTGGCAGCGATGACTTTGGCGGCGAGCCGGGGCAGTCCGAAAGCGACTTCAGTTACTGGTGGAACCGCACCAATATTGAAGTGGTTCAGGAAATGCACAATTGGTTGGATTCACAACCGGATATCGGCAAGGTGAACTCGCTTTACACGGCGCTGGAATTGGCCGCCGACCAGAATGGTGGGCCGCTAAACGATATCGAGATGGCCTTTTTGCGCCAGAACATGGGCGAAGAACTTCAGTCGACCCTGATTGACCCCTACCTGAACGATTCAATAGACCAAACCCGCATTACCACCCGGGTGAAAGAAACCGGCGACGAACTGCAGCGCAACGAACTGATTGCGCAGGTACAAAACTACGCAGTCAACGAACTGGGCCTGGCGCCCGAGCAGGTGCGCGTTACCGGCCTGATTGTGCTTTACAACAATATGCTGCAAAGCCTGTTTGGCTCGCAAATTCAAACTCTGGTAGCGGTATTTATAGGCATCATGCTGATGTTTGCAGTGCTGTTCCGCTCGATATCCATTTCGGCCATTGCCATTGTCCCCAACTTTCTGGCCGCCGGCATTGTGCTGGGCAGTATGGGCATTTTTGGCATCCCGCTGGATTTAATGACCATCACCATTGCCGCCATCACCGTGGGCATGGGCGTGGATAATTCCATTCACTATGTGCACCGCTTCCGCGACGAGTTGAAGCAGGACGGCGATTACGCGGCCGCCATGAAGCGCTCTCACGGTACCATTGGCCGCGCACTGATTTATACCGCGGTTACCATTATTGCCGGCTTCTCGCTGCTGGCGCTGTCTAACTTTATTCCCTCCATCTACTTTGGCCTGTTCACCAGCCTGGCCATGGCGGCGGCGCTGGTGGGTTCGCTGACCCTGCTGCCGGGTATGCTGGTGTTGTTCAAACCCTTTAAAACCTGACAGGCACTAAACCACAGATGTCAGGCACTCAATCCAGCTAGTGTCGAACACGCCTGAGCCCTATGACGCCGAATGTTCGATAGGGTATGATGCAACACTAGTAGGTATTGCAAACAAAGGCTGCCCGCTTGGAATGGGCGCTGGTAAGTTGGGGGTAGTATGTTTCGAAAAATCATCTTCTGGAGCCATCTCTGCCTGGGTCTTGCGGCCGCTATTGGCATTCTGGCCATGTCCATTACCGGAGTGCTGTTGGCCTACGAGCACCAGATGGAGCACTGGGCCGACAAGAAAACCTATGCCGACCAAATAGATGCCTCGGGCACACCGCTGGCAGTCGATGAGCTGCTGGAGGCGGCGCGAAGCTCGGTTGAATGGAACCCCCTGGGGCTAACCATCTACAAGGATCCGGCAGAAGCTGCGTTTTTGGGCGGCAACCCGCGCGAAGGGCTGCAAACCTATATTAACCCCTACACCGGCGAAGACCTGGGCCCGGGAAACCGGGCCGTGCAAACCTTTTTCGGCGAAACCACCCGCTGGCACCGGTGGTTTGACGTAGACGGCGATGCGCGGGTGTTTGCCGGCGCGGTAATCGACATCAGCAACGTTGTTTTTTTACTGCTGATCGCAACCGGCATATATATCTGGCTGCCGCCCATGATGCGCTGGAGCCTGGTCAAGGCCAGGCTGTGGTTTACGCCGGCCCGAAACAGCAAGGCGCGTGATTTCAACTGGCACCATGTCTTCAGTGTGTGGGCCCTGATTCCCCTGTTTGTCATTGTGTTCAGTGGCGCCAGAATTTCCTACCAGTGGCCAGATGACCTGGTGCGGTTCTTGTTTCCGCAAGAGGCGCAGGCCGTTGCCGAGACTGAGCAGTCTGAAGCTCAGGCACCGTTGGCCGAAGTGGCAAATTTGGCTGACGCGCAGCTGTTGCCCGATGGATACCCCCTGGCGGTTTTTGTTGCCGATGCGCAGCAGCGATACCCAAACTGGAAAAGTATTGAACTGGGCATGCCGCGCGGCGATAGCAGCCAACTGAGCATGACGGTTGCGATGGGAGAGGGGCGGCAGCCCCAGAAGGAGGTCGGCCTGCAGTACAACCGTCAGGCCGGCACGCTGGAACAGGTGACCACCTTCGGCGATCGCAGCACGGCAGACAGGGTTCTGGGTTTGATGTTGCCGCTGCACACGGGTGAAGCGCTTGGTTTGGCAGGGCAAACTCTGGCACTGCTGGCCAGTGTGGCCTCTATTCTGCTGGTGTATACGGGGGTGGCGCTTTCCTACCGACGGTTGATTCAGCCGCTGCTGGCGAAGCGGGCGGCCAGCGCCAGCCGGGCTTAACCGGGGAAGCCGAACAGCTTTCGTTCAACGATAATATCGCGCACCGCTTCGGGCACCTGGTCTTCCCAGTCGCCGCGACCTTCGCGTATCTGCTTTAACCAGTTTTCGAAGGAGTAGTGGATGTGCTGCTCCACTACCTCTTCGCTGGGCTCGATGTGGTGGTTTGAGCGCAGGTGTTCTAGCAGCAGTTTCAGGTGTTCCGGCACCGGAAAATTGTCCAGCGTAACCAGGTTGCCGTCGGCGTCGGCCGAAGGGTAAACAAACATGCGTGTATCGTCGGCAAACAGTTTGCCCATGGCTTCCAGAATGCCGCCCTCCAGGCCTTCGTAATAGCTTTCGTCAAACAGGTAATTGATATCGGTGGACTTGGCCACGATGCCGATGGGTTTTTGCGTGTAGCGACGAATCCAACTGCGCAGGCTGAACATGCGCAAATAGTCGGATACCAGTACGTGGTATCCCAGTGCCGCCACCAGGTCGACCCGTGTGAGGAACTCTTCGTCGTCCACTTCACCGCCTGTGATCAGGTTGGCCATGGAGATTTCGGCCATGGTGATGGCGTCTTCGTCCCAATTCGCGATGGCGCGCTCGCCCTTTCCTTTCCCCTTAAAACTGGGATCGGACCACTGATGCGCCGCAGCTATGGCGCTGCGGGCCAATCTCAAGCGTGGAACGTAAGCGCCGTAGGCGGAAATACCAGCCATGCCCCCTCCTATCTTCGAGTGAATGGATTTTCCCCTTTCCGGAGCATAAGCCTTGATTTAGGACAAGGCACCCCCTGGCCTGCTCCGGCATGGTCAAGCTATGGTGATCATTGCTCAATAGGGAACCCACTTTCATGGCTCAGCAACCTTCCGTCGGCCCCTTTGTCGACTATTTAAAAACCCTCCAGGATTCCATCGTGTCGGCGCTCGA
>CAKZNR010000032.1 GCA_937129725.1 uncultured Cellvibrionales bacterium
GACGAACTGCTGAAGCCACCCACCCCACCCGCCGACGCCTAGTGTCTGACACAGTATTGCCCAAATCTACCCGGACTCTGGCCGTGCAAGCGGGTAATGGCAGGGGTGGGCAAGCAATCAAGTAGCGAGCCGATGCGGTTGCAGAAGCGAAGGAAATAGCGCGAGCACTGTTTGAGCGCAAGCGAGTCGAAGCGAGCAAGCGAGTTGCGCAGCGCCCTTCGCTTCAAGACTGCAGAGGGAACCCGAAGGGCGAGCTGCCGCGAGAACACCCCCTGCCGTTGGCCGGTTGTCGGCCAGCTGCTAAACCACATAACCCGGCATCAAGCACGACTCCCCGCTCTGTCATCTATATAATGCTCGCTTGCATTTTTGAACCCGACACAAGAGACCCCGCATGCAGGATTACGATCCTCGCGCCATAGAAAGCGCCGCCCAGCAATACTGGCAGGAAAACAAAACCTTCGAGGTCAGCGAAGACCCGGACAAGGAAAAATACTACTGCCTGGCCATGTTCCCCTACCCCAGCGGCAAGCTGCACATGGGCCACGTGCGCAACTACACCATCACCGACGTAATTTCGCGCTTTCAGCGCATGCAAGGTAAAAACGTACTCCACCCAATGGGTTGGGACGCCTTCGGGCTACCGGCAGAAAACGCCGCCATTCAGAACAAAACCGCGCCGGCCAAATGGACGCGGCAGAACATTGGCCACATGAAGCAGCAGTTGAATGCCTTGGGTTTTGGGTTCGACTGGAACCGGGAACTGGCCACCTGCGATCCCGACTACTACCGCTGGGAGCAATGGTTTTTTACCCGTCTGGTCGAAAAAGGCATGGCCTACCGAAAGATATCGGCGGTGAACTGGTGCCCCAAAGACGAAACCGTGCTGGCGAATGAACAGGTCGTTGAAGGCTGTTGTTGGCGCTGCGACACCCCGGTGGTGCGCAAGGAAATTCCCCAGTGGTCCATTCGCATTACCGACTACGCCGAGCAGTTGCTGGCCGACCTCGACCAGCTGGACGGCTGGCCCGAGCAGGTTCGCACGATGCAGGCCAACTGGATTGGCAAAAGCCGC
>CAKZNR010000033.1 GCA_937129725.1 uncultured Cellvibrionales bacterium
ATGCCCACCTCTTTTGCAAAAGAGGTGGTCATTGTATTCGCACAGCAGCGTTTGTCTACCGGCTGGATCAAGAGTTCACCCATTGTTGGCCTGAACCACCGGTATTTACGCCCTGAATTGGGTTGGTATTTGGGTGCCTGACACCCCGAAGGGTGCCAGGCACACATTTATCCAACTCCCCACCGTGTCAGCCTCCGGCTCCGCCGGGGGGGCAGGCACTGGTGCTGGATATCAGGCGCTGGCGCCAATCATTTTTGACAGAAATTGCCCGGTAAAGGATTGTTGCTTGCCGGCCAATTCCTTGGGCGTGCCAGTGGCAATAATTTGGCCACCGCCCGAACCGCCTTCCGGCCCCAGGTCGACAATCCAGTCTGCCGTTTTTACTACATCCAGGTTGTGTTCGATTACCACCACCGTATTGCCACCCTCACGCAGCTGATGCAGGACATCAAGCAATAACTTGATGTCCTGAAAGTGCAGCCCGGTGGTAGGCTCGTCCAGTATGTACAGGGTTTGCCCGGTATTGCGACGAGCCAGTTCTTTGGCCAGTTTCACGCGCTGTGCTTCACCGCCCGAGAGAGTGGTTGCGGACTGCCCCAGCCGAACATAGCTGAGCCCCACCGACATCAGGGTGTCCAGTTTGCGCTTGATAGAAGGCACCGCCTCGAAAAACTCGAGCGCGTCCTCGACTGTCATGTCCAGCACATCGTGGATACTTTTGCCCTTGAATTTCACTTCCAGGGTTTCGCGGTTGTAGCGGCGACCTTCACAGGTTTCGCATACCACATACACATCGGGTAAAAAGTGCATTTCAACCTTGATCAGGCCATCACCCTGGCATTTTTCGCAGCGGCCGCCCTTCACATTGAAACTGAATCGGCCGGGTTTATAGCCCCTGGCGCGCGATTCCTGGGTTTCGGCAAAGATATCCCGTATCAGGGTGAACAGCCCGGTGTAGGTTGCCGGGTTGGAGCGCGGGGTGCGACCAATCGGGCTTTGATCGATATCGACACAATTGGTGAAATGCTCCAGCCCGGTGATTTCGCCGTAAGGCGCAGGCTTCAATCGAGTCGCTTTGTTAAGCGCAGTGGCGGCTAGGGGGTAGAGGGTATCGTTTATCAGGGTAGATTTTCCTGAACCGGAAACGCCCGTTACACAGGTGAAGCAGCCCACCGGCAGTTTTAAGTCAACCGACTGCAGGTTGTTACCTTCAGCCCCGCGAACTTCCAGCCATTTGTTGTTTTCCCCGGGCGGGTTGCGCAACGGGAATGCAATTTCTTTGCGGCCGGAAAGGTAGTCTCCCGTCAGCGATTGCTCACACTCGATAATGTCGTTTACCTGACCCTGTGCAACCACCTTGCCGCCGTGCACGCCGGCCCCCGGACCCACATCGATCACATAGTCGGCAGCGCGAATGGCTTCCTCGTCGTGCTCCACCACAATGACGGTATTGCCCAGGTCGCGCAGGCGCTTAAGTGTTCCCAGCAGGCGCTCGTTGTCGCGCTGGTGCAGGCCAATTGAGGGTTCATCCAATACATACATCACACCCACCAGCCCGGCTCCAATCTGGCTGGCCAGCCGGATTCGCTGTGCTTCGCCTCCCGACAGGGTATCGGCGCTGCGGTCGAGGCTGAGATAACCCAGCCCCACATCGGCAAGAAAGTACAGGCGGTCGCCAATTTCCTTGAGAATTTTTCGTCCGATAGCGGCCTGGTTGCCCTCAAGTTTTAGTGCGTCAAAGAATTTCAGCGCGCCCTCGACGCTGAGGTGGGAAATCTCCGGCAGGTTGGTTCCCTGTACAAAAACGTGCCTTGCTTCGCGGCAGAGCCGTGAACCACCGCACTGGGAGCAGGCGCTGGTTGTCATGTATTTGGC
>CAKZNR010000034.1 GCA_937129725.1 uncultured Cellvibrionales bacterium
AACCTTCATAATTTTTTTATGTTGCTGCAATATAAAACTCCGAGTATGCGTTCGAGTTTTTCATTCTTGCAGGGAAATACACATGTATAAAAAAACCGCTATCGCACTCGCGCTTGCCAGTTTTGCGCCAGTGACCTTCGCGCAATCGGTCAACGAAAATGAGATGGAAGAGGTTGTTGTTATCGGGCAGCGAGGCATGGTCTCGTCCGCTATCGCCGCGCAACGCGAAGCCAACACCGTTTCCAGCGTGGTAACCAACGCGACTTTTGGTGCGCTGCCAGACCAAAACGTTGCTGAAGCCGTTCGCCGCTTGCCCGGTGTCAACGTACTCGACGACCAGGGCGAAGGCCGTTTTATCTCCGTACGCGGTATGGACCCTGAACTGAATTCGGCCACACTGAACGGCGTGCGCCTGCCGGCTCCGGAGAATGACACTCGCGCCGTAGCGCTCGACGTGATTCCTTCCGAGCTGGTTCAGTCGATCGAAGTAATCAAAACCCTGACTCCTGAAATGGATGCCGACACCATCGGTGCTACCATTCAAATCAATACCATCAATGCAACCGAGCGGGAAGAGTTCCTGCAGGTTAACGCCCTGGCCAACTACAACGACCTGAATGGCGAAACCTCGCCCGAGTTCGGCATCGACTTTTCCCGCCAGCTTTCCGACCGCCTGGCCGTTGCCGGTGGCTTTAAAAGCTCTGAGCGTAAAACTGCCACCGACAACCTGGAAATGGAAGGTTGGGACGAAACGGTCGGCGGCATTGTGTATGCAGATGCCATTGAATACCGAGACTACGATGTAATCCGCGATCGTACTGGTGTTTCTTTAACCTTTGATTTCGTTGCCTCTGAAAGCACTGACCTCTACGCCCGTTTCCTCTATTCTAAATTCGACGACCTGGAAGAGCGTCGCCGCCTGGTGATGGAGATGGATGAAGAGCCCACCTCGGGCACCGCAACCACGGCTGTATTTGATTCTGCTGACGGAGAAATCTCCGTGCGTCGCGGCCTGAAAGACCGCTACGAAACGCAAAACATCCGAACCTTCGAGTTTGGTGGCGAAACCGAATTCGATTCGGGTTGGGAAATGGATTACTCGCTTAGCTACGCCGAGGCTTCCGAGCACGAATATCGAACTGAAGACCCCACGCGTTTCCGCCGCGATTTTGACGGCGCCGGCGACCTGGTGATTTCATTCGATTACAGCCAGCTGGAATTTACCCCCTACAGCATTGTCTCCAGCAATGGCTTCCAGGATGCGTCCACCTACGAGTTGAACAAGATGGAGCGAGTGGACGCCTACACGGAAGAGGACGAGACCGTATTTAACTTCGACTTCGAGCGCGATTTCGACTTCGCAGACGGCGAAATGGAAATCAAGTTTGGCGCCAAATACCGCCAGAAAGAGAAAACCAGCGATGTGGAGATCATCGAGTACAGCGACTACGACGCCTACACCCTTGACCTGGTTGAGGGCAGCCAAACCTACAGCCTGTTCGATCTGGGTCCCTTGCCCGACCTGAATTCGGTACGCGCATTCAACCGTCAGAACCTGGCAAATTTCGGGGATGTCGAGCTGCTCTTTACCGATTCAAACCTGGACGACTTCAGCATTGAAGAAGACGTGCTGGCTGCCTTTGCGCAGGCTGAATACCAAACCGAAAACCTGATGGTTATTGGTGGCCTGCGTTTCGAGCAAACCGACACCTCCATGGCGGGCAACTTTGTAGACGATGACCAGGAGACGCTGATTGCTCAAAGTTTCGACAACGACTACTCCAACCTGCTTCCCTCAATTGCCTTCAAATATAACCTGAGCGATGAGGTTGTGCTGCGCGGTGGTGCCTACCAGTCAATTGTGCGGCCCAAACTGGGCAAACTGGCTCCACGACTGGAAACCAACGATGACGATGAAGTCGAGGCCGGTAACCCCAACCTGCAGCCCTACGAGGCCAACAACCTGGATTTGAGCCTGGAATACTACTTCGCACCCAACGCGGTGGTTCAGGGCGGTATCTTTGTAAAGGATATCGAGAACTTCATTGTCGACCGTGTATACGATGCTGCTGATGCACCCTACAACGGCGTGTATAACGGCGTAACATTCGTCGAAGCTGTCATTCCGGAAAATGGCGACAATGCCACGGTAAACGGCGTCGAGCTGGCCTACAATCAGGTGTTTAACAATGGCATTATTCTGGGCCTGAACTACACCTATACCGATGCAGAGGGTGATCTTGGTGATCGCACCGTGACACTGCCTTCAACCTCGGAAGTAACCTACAACGCTACCCTCGGTTACGAAAACGAGCGCTTTAGCACCCGGGTTACCTATTCCTACCGCGATGACTACCTGGATGAACTGGGCAGCGATGCAGAGGAAGACCGCTACGTGGCCGACCAAACCAAAATCGACTGGTCTGCAAACTACAATGTATCTGACAGCGCTACTCTGTTCATCAAGCTTGCCAACCTGAATGACACAGTCTATGTGGCCTATCAGAATGTGGGTGGAGCGCGTCGCCTGCTTCAGTACGAAACCTACTCATGGACCGGAAAACTGGGCGTTACCATGAGCTTCTAATCGCAGGCATAGCCACACGCCTGTTGAAAGAGCTGCCAATTGGCAGCTCTTTTTTTGTCTGCTGCTGCAGGAATATTGCCCGCAAAACCAATTGAACAGCTTGGTGCGCGGAAATCCTTGTTCGGCTGGCTGTGCCTGTTGGTTTGAAGCTACCATAGGGGCATGATGGAACTGTTCGAAACCTCTGTTTTTTGTCCCTACTGCGGCGAGCCGATCGACCTGCTGGTCGAGCCTCAGGAAGTGGGCGATTCCTACATCGAAGACTGTCAGGTATGTTGCGCGCCTATCAATTTCTGCATTATTGAAAGCGACGAAGGAGTGCGGGTCGAAGCCCGTAGTCAGGATGAAACTATCTGAACCTGCCCATCCAGGCCCGGCATCGCAACCCAATGCCGCCGAGGATGCTGCCCTGGCCATGCTGGAGTCGGCCGCGCGCCGCGAAAAGCAACAACAGGTGGAGCCGCCAGCCGTGAAAATCCTGCGCTGGTTGCGCAGGCTGATCAAATGAACCCGCCCAAGCGCTATATCAGCGCCAACGATTTGTTGCAGCAGTCGTTCCAGTTGGCCGAGAAAGTCTGGCAAGACCAGTATCGGCCCGATGCCATTGTGGGTATCTGGCGAGGTGGAGCACCTGTTGCGGTTGCGTTGCACGAGTATTTTCACTGGAAGGGCCACGAGGCAGCTCATTTCCCTCTGTCTGCGCGCTCCTATCGGGGCTTGGATCAGCGCGGTGAAGTGAGCATTGTCGGGCTTGATGCATTGGCAGAGCAGTTGCGGCCCATGTCCAGCCTGTTGCTGGTGGACGACGTGGTGGATAGCGGTAATACATTGGCAGCGCTTCTCGACGCACTGGCCTCTGCAGCGCCTTCATTGGATGTGCGTTTGGCTGCTCCCTGGTTCAAGCCGGAAAGGCTTCAGGTAGATGTTCAGCCGCACTATTGGTTGCACGAAACGAGCGATTGGTTGGTGTTTCCGCATGAGTTGATGGGGCTCAGTGAAGCTGAAGTGACCGCACAAAAACCGGTCGGGCAAGCATAAAAAAGGGGGCCAATTGGCCCCCTCAGGTACTGATAAATCCGGTTACTCGCCGAAGTCGGCTTCCACCCGAAATACCAGGGTTCGAGAGCCGTTGCTTTCACCCACGTTGTTGATGTTCAGCCCCAGTCGGTAGCTGTCGCTGAATTGGTAGCTGTAGCTGATATCTCCGCGATACTGATGCTCCGCGATAACTGCTCCGTTGGGCGATTTAATTTCGCTCGCCCAGCGACCGGTCAGCGACAGCCTGTGCTCGTCCATCATGATCGAGAAGGGCAGGTTCATGCGGTATTCGCTGAATCCACCAGCAGGCCCTGCCGGGTCAACCCCAACGCTATCGGTAAAAGCCGCACCGGGCGCTTGCTGCTCCTCGTGCTTCAGCAGCATGGTCATATTGGGCGATACGCTTAACAAACCGAAGTCGGTATTGGTCTGGTAGCTCAGCGACAAATCCAATGCGTCCATATTTCGCGCCGCAATGTTCAGCGGAGCAATGTACACGGTGGTGGGCAGCCCGGTTACCGGGTCCAGGTCGAAACAGGTGTCACCGGGACCTTCTGCCGGAATCAGAATTTGCCGACCAGGAGTTCGCGCCGACTGGAAGTCGGCCGGGTCGAATACGTCTTCCAGGATACCAACGCCGCTGTTGCACTGACTCAGTGCCAGAATATTGTTGGCAATGGGGATATCCACCACGTTTTCGAACTCGATGGACACCAGGGTAGCGCCAAGGCTCAACTCGTCGGTGATACTCCAGTCAAAACCCACCGACCAGTTATCCGATTCCTGGGGAGCCAGATCGGGGTTGGGCGCCAGCACTTCGAAAAAGCCCTGGCTGATGCGCGCACCGCCGCCACCAAAGCCGCGTGGGCAGAAGTCGGAAGCAGCCTGGCCCGCTGCGGCGTTGGGCTGTTCGGTGTCGCACAGGTTAATCCAGGACGATTCCACAATGCGCGAAGCCTGGGTCTGCACAATGGTCGGCGCTTTAAAGGAGGTACCCCACGAGCCACGCACGGTCAGGTCGGGGTTTACCGACCAGTTAAAGCCAACTTTCGGGTTGGTAGTGCTAAAGCCGTTGTCGTAGTCTTCTGAGCGCGCGGCCAGTTGCACC
>CAKZNR010000035.1 GCA_937129725.1 uncultured Cellvibrionales bacterium
GGCACTGAGCCGGCTCAACGAATCCAGCTTCATTTGCTGGGCACGTTGGCGGATGCGGCGGGTATCTTCGAGAAAAACCAGTATTTGCTCCGAGTCGCTGTGTTGAACCGGCAAAAACTGCACCTGGATATCAACCCCGGTGAAGGGGTGAACAAACCCCGCTACTTCGCGAACCGGATTCTTTATCCACTGTTCATAGCGATGCCCCAGCCGGGGCAGGTCGCGGATATTGCTGCGATCCAGCGGGTGCTGTTCGCCCTGTGTGCCTACCAACAGGTTGCGCGCCGCCCGGTTGGCCAGCAGGATAAGGTCTTCTTCCACCACCAAAACGCCCACTTCCATGCGCGCAATAATGGATTCGCTCATGGAACGCATGGCATCCGCCTGGCGTTTACTCGCTTCTTCTCGCTGGCGCGCCGCCTCCAGATTGCTTCCCAATACCCCAAAAACCAGGGTGGTCAGGAACAGCACAATGCCAAGCAGGCCAGTGGCCAGGAAGCCGGCTGCATCCACCAGGCCCTCGAACAGCAGCAGGCTGTGGATAAACAAAATACTCAGGCTGCCGATTGCAGCGGCCAGCAGGGCAAGGCGGCGCGGCAACAACAGCCCGGCCATGGAAGCCTGCGGTAGCATCAGCAAAAGCAAATCGCCGTTGATACCGCCCGTGGCATAGGACAGGGTGGCGATGGCCAAAAAATCGATCAGGGTGTTGATCAGCGTAATGCCGTCGTGGTCGCGGCGGGAGAAGAGTGTGAACAGGCTGGCAAACAGCACCAGGGCAAACCAGGCCAGGTTGCAGGCCAGAAACACAGCGGGCGCATGAATTTCCATCAAACCGGGGTTCAGGCTGATAAAATATGACAGCAACAGAACCGCTGATACCACCAGCCGGTAAACCCGGAAAATGCGTTGGGCGTTTTCGGCCGCCGTCAGTTTTGTGGTTCTTCTCATGGGGTTATTATTGCCTATTGTCCATCGTGTAGCATATGCGTCCCTGAAACCCGCACCCAGCAGCAATCAACAGGAAGCCCGGTGAAGCTTGCATTGGCCCAGTTTAACCCCCGCGTTGGCGATATCGAAGGCAACGCTACCCGCATGATCGAGATTGCACAACAGACCGCAGGGCAGGGTGCCGATGTGCTGGTGTTCCCGGAGCTGGCGCTCTGTGGTTATCCACCCGAAGACCTGTTGCTGCGTCCCAGCATGGACAAGCGGGTTGCACGTGAACTGCAACGCATTGCCGCTGCCGCACAGGATACGGCCATTCTGGTTGGGTACCCGGCCGTTCGCGATGGGCAGCGGCGCAACATCTGTGGCTGTTTTTACCGCGGTGAGTGTCTGCATGAGTACGCCAAGAGCGAACTACCCAATTACCGCGTTTTTGACGAAAAACGCTACTTCGAACCTGGCGAGGATGTTGGCCTGTTCGAATTTCGCGGCGAGCGCATTGGCCTGCTGATTTGCGAGGATCTCTGGCAAGCCGGCCCGGTGCAAAGGCTTTCGAAGCACAACCCCGATCTGGTTTTGGTTCTCAATGCATCTCCTTTTCACGGCGAGAAGCACCCCGACCGCCTGAATATGCTGAAAAAGCAACAAGCGCATTTGGGCTGCCCGGTGATTTATCTGAATGCGGTTGGCGGCCAGGACGAGCTGGTGTTCGACGGTGACAGCATGGCGTTAAACCGCGCAGGCGACCTGATATACCAGGCAGCCTGGTTTGACCCCTGCCAGTTCATGCTCGAATTTGCCGGGGGTGAGCTTGCACCGGTTGGGGATGCCAAACCCGACCTCGCTGTGCCAGAGCCGATGCAAGCACTGTACGAGGCGCTGAAGCTGGGGTTGCGCGACTATGTCGACAAAAACGGATTTCCCGGGGTAGTGCTGGGCTTGTCCGGTGGTATTGATTCAGCCCTGACGTTGGCAATCGCGGTTGATGCGCTGGGGGCCGATCGTGTCGAGGCCATCATGATGCCGTTTCGTTACACATCCGATCTCAGCCAGAGTGCCGCAGCTATGCAGGCACAATGGCTGGGGGTCAGCTACCGCAGCATCAGTATCGAACCGGGTTACGACACGATTTATGCCAGCCTGGCCGACGAGTTCTCCGGCTTCAAAACGGATATTACCGAGCAAAATATTCAAGCCAGGCTGCGCGGCGTGC
>CAKZNR010000036.1 GCA_937129725.1 uncultured Cellvibrionales bacterium
GCGTGGGCCCCCCTCCCAGGGGCTTTTCTCGACGGGGCAAGGTGGGGCCGGGGCCCCGGATTCCGGCGGTGGCTAACTGTAAGAGGCCGGAAAAGCAGCTTGAGCCACAAAAAAACGGCTCCGCGAACAAATACCTCTTCGCCGTCGGCCTGGAACTGGGTGACCAGCTCGCCGTCGACATATGACTGCAAGGCACGGGTAACCGTAAGTGGCGATATCCCGGCTCGCTTGATGGCCTCACCGTCGTGGGCCAATACCAGTTCAGGGTTGCCTGGCCGGTAATCGGTGGATATGTTGCGGTAGATGCCCTGTTGCAGCATCCACTCTTCCAGCCTGGTGGTAACGCGCTGGATTTCGTCAAACTGATCGCCTATTACCTTGACTGCTACCGGCCGGGTGGTGGGCGGCCCGTCCTCAATTTCCAGCAAGGTCACTCGCGCAGGCCCCTGATAGGTATTTACAACCTGTTCTTCAATCTGTGCAGTAATGTCTCGCACCGGGCGCCCGCCCTGATTCTTGGGCTGTAAACTGACCATTACCTGGGCGACGTTGTCACCAAACATGGGTTCAACGTTGGTTTGCATTTGTCCGGAGTAGGCGACGCTATTGCGCAATTCGTTTTGCTGCAGTAACTCCAGGGTTTGTTGCTCTAGCTGCAATGCTTCCTGCAATGCCTCGTCCAGTGTCGAGCCTCGCGGCATTTCAACGTTCACGTAGAAAAGCCGGGCCGCGTCGGCGGCAAAAAAGTTCATCTTGATGGGGCCGTTGCCAACGGCACTCCAAATCAGAATAGCGACCGAAAAAACCAGAATGCCAACAACTCCGCCAAAGGCCATCCAGGGGTGGCGCATTACCCTGATCAAGGCGCGCGTATATTTAACGCGAATATAGTGGTTGGCTTGCCAACGCTTTTTGGCCAATGGCGATTGCTTCGCCGAACCGGCGGCCATATTTGAGATGTGCACCGGCAGTATCCAATAGGCTTCAATCAGGCTAAGGGCGAGCGCAGTGCAAACCGTTATGGGAATTACCCGCATCCAGTCGCCAAGAATGCCCGGCACCAGAGTTAGCGGCAGGAAAGCGGCCAGGGTGGTCAGCACTGAAGTGGTAACGGGTGCAAACACCTCTTTGAGTGAGTCGACTGCGGCGTCGAAGGGTTTGGCGCCGCGCTGAAGCCGGTAGTAGATGGCTTCTACTACCACCACCGCATCGTCGACAATCATGCCCGGGGCGATCACCACGCCCAGCAATACCATGTTGTTCATGGTGATGCCCATCAGGTGCAGAGCGATGAAGGTTCCGGCCAGGGTGAAGGGAATACCAATACTGGTGAACAGGGAGATGCGGCCACCCAGAAACAGCCAGGTAACAAACAGCACCAGAACAAGGCCGATCATGGCGTTGTTTTGCATCAGGCTTAGTGCTTCGCGGGTTGATACGGTTTGATCGTCAATCAGGTGCAGGCTGATACCGGTACTTTCAGTGCGTTGATTGCGCTGATCGACATAGCTGCGCAGATTCTCCATCAGTTCCAGCGTGTTGGTGCCGGCGTTCTTGGTTACAGTCAAACTGACAGCAGGCTGACCACGAAAGCGCAGCAGCTCATTGGGTTCTTCAGTGGTCAGGGTAATATCAGCCAGCGAGCTCAGTTGAACCACGCCCTGGGCAGTCACAATGGGGTAATCGGAAAGAACCGACGGGTCTTTATTGGTGCCCTGCAGGCGAATCACCCACTTGCCATTGATGGTTTCCAGGTCACCAATAGATACATCGCGAAAATAGCTGCGCACGGTGTCGGCAATATCGCCGGGCGAAATTCCCAGCCCTGCCAGTCGCTCTGGATAAAACTCGACATGTAATTCCGGTTCGTACAGGCCAATGGTGTCGGCACTGTTTACGCCGTCCAGACGCTCGATTTCGTCGCGAATGTTGCGTGCCGCGCGTCGAAAACCTTCATCGGTGGCCAGCCCGGCTACAACCAGGGTGGCGGTGGGGAAGCCGTTTGAAGAGGTTATTTCAATG
>CAKZNR010000037.1 GCA_937129725.1 uncultured Cellvibrionales bacterium
ACCCGCTTTACGTGGCAACCCGTGAGCGCAATGTGCGGGTCGTTCAAATAGACGCCACCCTGCCCTTTTCGTCGCAGGCCACAGGCGTATCGGTTGTAAATTCGGGCGCCGATGGGTTTGCCCTGCCCATGTTCTGGTTAAGCCCGGCCAATGTGATTCGCTCTACCAAATTGATAGCAACCGACCTTCAGCGGCTGTACCCCGAGCAGGCCGAACAAATTCGCGCCAATGAACAGGCCATCACTTCGGCTTTGCTGGCTGACAAGGCCGAAGCCGAAGCACAATTGCTGCAAGTGGCCGACCCATTTGTTTATGCCCTGGCCGATGAATTCGATTACGTCACCAATGAATTCGGCATCTTTGTAGATGGTTATTTTATCAAGCAGGATCTCGACTGGACCGAAGAAGACCTGGCCAACCTCAGCCAGCATTTGCAGGACTGGGACATTCCCGTGGTGATTCACAAGTGGGAACCGTCTGATGCCATCAAGCAGGCCATTGCCGACGGCGGCGCAGAGCTGGTGATTCTGGATACCTACGAAACCGCCAGCACCTCGCTGCAGGACCTGTCCATGGGCAACATCAACAAGCTTCTGGCGGCGCTGGCCGAGTAGCGACCCAAATTAAGTGTCAGACTCCTCGAGCTACCAGCAGATTGAAGTGTCAGACTCCCTGCGAAGCAGGGGTCTGATGCTGAACGACGAAGTGCGAGCTACCAGCATCTGATGACCCCTGACGGGGTCAGACACTTCCCGTACGGAGTTAAGAGCTATCTCGATTGAAGTGTCAGACTCCCTGCGAAGCAGGGGTCTGATGCTGAGCGACGAAGTGCGAGCTACCAGCATCTGACCCCTGGCGGGGTCAGACACTTCCGGTGCTGAACGACGAAGTGCGGGCTGCCAGCATCTGACCCCTGACGGGGTCAGACACTTCCGGTGCTGAACGACGAAGTACGAGCTACCAGCATCTGACCCCTGGCGGGGTCAGACACTTCCGGTGCTGAACGACGAAGTACGAGCTACCAGCATCTGACCCCTGACGGGGTCAGACACTTCCGGTGCTGAACGACGAAATACGGGCTGCCAGCATCTGACCCCTGACGGGGTCAGACACTTCCCACATTCGCATCAGGCATTAGGCAGCGAAGGGTTTCAGCGCCTCGCGCAGCTCATCGCACTTGGGCTGTGCGCGCTTGAATACCTGCTCGGCCCTGAAAAACTCCAGCATCTCGAAACCGCCCAGGTCGGGGTGAAGGTATAGATCGGGCGGGTCTGCCTTGCGACGCATTTCGCCAATCTGGTGGCTCATAATTTCGATGGCACCAATCAGAGTGTCGGTCATACCAATCTTGTTTGGCTTCTTGCGCTGCGGCAGGTCTTTCACATCAATGGCAATGCGATAAAGCGACTTGTCCAACAGGTCGTGCGGCACCAGATTAACGCACCCGCCATCTACCAGTACTTTGCCGTCTATTTCGGTTGGCGTGAATATGCCGGGCAAGGCCATGGTGGCGCGTATTGCCGGCATCAGCGGGCCGCTGTCGAACACCACCTGTTCGCCGGTGAAGAAATCGGTGGCAACAACGGTAACGGGGATATTCAAATCCTCGAACGTTTCGACCCCAATAATTTCCCCCAGAAACTCGGCTACCTTGTCGCCCTTGAATACCCCTCCGCGCACAAACTTGGGGTCAAACAGGTCGAACCAGCGCAGCAAGCCGCGTTTCTTGAATATTTCTTTTAAGCCTTCGCCTTCTTTGATAATCATGCCCTCAACCAGCTCGCGCAGGTCACCGGGGGACGTACCGGAAGCGTAGATTGTGCCCAGAATAGCCCCCATGCTGGTGCCACTTATGTGCGCTGGCTGCAGCTGCATCTCTTCGAACACCTGCAGCATGGGAATATGCGCAAGCCCGCGCGCGCCACCACCGCCCAGGGCAAGGCCGATTTTTCTCTTCTGAGGGTTTAATTGGGTTGTCATAGCTTGATCATACCCGAGATAACCGGGTAGCGGACGGAGCAGAAACCCACACCGGGCAAACGAATCGGGGGCGATTCATGTATCCAGTTACGGCAGGCCCCATTCGAGGGGCAAGGCTACAACAAACGTCTCGGGTCGGTGTACGCCCCCTGAATTTCCAGGGTCAAGGTGATGCTTTCATCGCCGCGATTACGCCAGAACCAACCGTGTGACCCATCAAAAGCTGCTTCGATAACACCCTGATCACCTTCGACAAAGGTGCCCTTGGTGTAGTTGTGATAGCTAATGTTTTCGTTGTCGCCATGGTTGTCAAAATTGATCGTGCCCGATTCTGTTTGCCAGCTGTATAAAACCATATCGCCCTGATTCATGCGCACTTTGATCTCGGCGGTTGCCGCCGGAGCAAGGGTCAAAGTGTAGGAGTTACGGGCAAGGGGCATAAAGCCAGCGGGCTCACTTTCTGTAACCGGATCCACATCGGCGGGCTGAGCCATTTCGACTGCCTCCACTTGCGCAGATTCGCTCGATTGGTCTTCCGCCTCTTCCTGAGGCACGGCGGTTGCCGCGGCGCGCTGTGCAGTCGCTTCAGCCGCCGCCAGTGCAGCAGCTTCTGCCTCGGCTTCTGCCGCGGCCTCCAGCTCTAGTGAAACCTTTATTTGCCCCATTTCCGTCAGGCCGAGTACCCGCCCCATGCCGGTAGGATCGACGCCGTAATTGGCGGGAAGAATGGCGGCGAGGAGAATTACCAGAGAAACCGCAAGAGCCACAAAGGTGGCCCGCAGCAGCTGGACCGACGAAGGCAATTGGTCTTGGTTGGGTATATCCGCGTTAAACATAATTTGAAGCCTTTCAGGAGAACATAAGGTAGCCAGTAATCTGGTACCCCATCAACACAAAACCGGCAGCCATAATTGCTACGTTTGTCGCAAAGGCATGGCGATAATAGCCGGGGTGCAAGCGCCAGAAACCTACCAGAATCAGAATCCAGCCCAGCGCAATTAGCTGGCCAATTTCCACCCCGATATTGAAGTAAATCAGATTGGCCAGTAGGCCATCCTGGCTTACCTCCAGATCCTGAATTTTTGTGGCCAGACCAAAGCCATGAAACAGGCCGAAAATCCAGGTGGCCAGTTTGGTGTTGGGCTGGAAACCAAACCACCGCCGATAAGCCCCCAGGTTGTCCAATGCCTTGTAGACAATAGACAAACCAATAATGGCATCAATCACATAGGCGTTGGCTGGCACATCGAAATACACCCCCACAATCAGGGTTATGGAATGCCCCAGGGCAAACAGGGTGACATACTTGGCCACATCGCGGTTGTTGTAGAGAAAAAAGATAACCGCCAGAAGAAACAGAAGGTGGTCGTACCCGGTCACCATGTGTTTGGCACCGAGAAAAATAAAGGGAAAGGGTTTTACGCCCGAGATTTCCTGAATATACCCCTGATCGCCCACTGCCACGCCATGCGCCATCGCAACGCCGCACGCGCCAAACGCTAGCAATGCCGCTATCAAATACTTCAAGCCGCGCCCCCTGAGCAAAAGAACATTATACAACTGCCAGGAAAAGCAAAGGTCTCCCACCTAAATTTTTTAACACACAGAAGTTTCAGGCTTCACTTACATTGGAGCTCAAAGCTGCAACTGGACTGCACCTAGAACCTTCGTTCGCTGTTCTCCCAATATGACTCCATTCGACCATCCAGCCACATTTCCCGGTAAAAGGAATCCGGATCGCAGCTGGCCACGCGCAAAACCTGTTTCATAGTTCCCCCGCGGAAACACCATTGTTGTGGGTAATGCAGACCAACTAATCTTTTTCACAATAAAACCCGTTGGCCATTCAGGTAAAGAGACAACCCACTGGGCGGAACAGGCGGGCTAAAGAGTTAACATAGCGCCAGAGCGGAGATTTTTATGAGCCAAGAAAAACTGGATGACCTGGAAGCCAAACTGTCCTTTCAGGAGCACGAACTAAATCAGCTGCACGACTCGCTGTACGAAAGCCAGCGGCGTATTGATGTGCTGGAGCGCCAGATGACCGAGCTGGTGAAGCGCTATCAGCAAATGTCGGAGAAGCTGGACGACGAAATGCCGGCCGATCAAAAACCGCCGCACTATTGAGTAGACCTTGAGTAGTTCAGCAGGGGAAGTGTCTGACCCCGTCAGGGGTCAGATGCTGGTGACCTGGTGCATGTAGGCCAGCATCAGAC
>CAKZNR010000038.1 GCA_937129725.1 uncultured Cellvibrionales bacterium
GAGTACCCTGAACTGGTAAAGCTGCTGAACAAGGCACTGGTAGACAATCCGCCCATGGTGATTCGCGAAGGTGGTGTCATTGCCGAAGGATACGACAGCGGGCTGGACGAACTGCGCACCATTGGAGCCAATGCCGGCAACTATCTTGTCGACCTGGAAAATCGCGAGCGCGAAACCACTGGCATCAGCACCCTGAAGGTAGGTTACAACCGGGTGCACGGCTACTTTATTGAAATCAGCAAGGGCATGGCCGAGCGCGCTCCCATTCACTACCAACGTCGCCAAACCCTGAAAAATGCCGAGCGTTTTATTACACCCGAATTGAAGGAATACGAGGATAAGGCCCTGAGTGCCAAGTCGCGTGCCCTTGCGCGGGAAAAAGACCTTTACGAGAGCCTGGTGGCTACCCTGGCGGGCTACCTGCGCGAGCTGATGAGTTCAGCCGAGGCGGTTGCAGAGCTGGATATCTACAGCAATCTGGCCGAGCGCGCCGCCACATTGAATTACTGCCATGCCGAGCTGCGCGAGGAATCGGGAATTCAGATCGAGGCCGGGCGCCACCCGGTAGTTGAGCAGGTTAGCAATGAGGCCTTTATCGCCAATGACCTGACGCTAGATGAAAGCCAGCGAATGCTGATTATTACCGGCCCCAATATGGGCGGAAAATCTACCTACATGCGCCAGGCTGCACTGATTGTGCTGATGGCTCACAGTGGTTGCCCCGTGCCGGCCGACTCGGCCCGTATTGGCCTGGTTGATCGAATATTTACGCGCATTGGTGCTTCCGACGACCTGGCCGGTGGACGCTCCACCTTTATGGTGGAAATGACAGAAACTGCCGAGATTTTGCATCAGGCCACCGAACGTAGCCTGGTTTTAATGGACGAGGTGGGTCGCGGTACCAGCACCTTCGACGGGCTTTCACTGGCTCTTGCCTCGGCCTGCAACCTGGCCAGCGAGCGCAAAAGTCTTACCCTCTTTGCCACTCACTACTTCGAGATGACCGCCCTGCCGGATCAGTTAGACGGCGTAGTGAACATGCACCTGGACGCCATCGAGCAGGGCGACGAGGTGGTTTTCCTGCATCAGGTCAAAGCCGGCGCCGCCAGCCAGAGCTACGGACTTCAGGTAGCGCGTCTGGCAGGCATACCCGCAGAAGTATTGGCCCATGCCCGAAAGGAACTGCAAACACTGGAGAAAGGCGAGGCTATGCCGTCAGCAGCAACCGAAAGCGCGCCACAGCCGCTGGACCTCTTTCCCGCCCAACCCAGCCCTGTTGTTGAGGCGCTGGCGGCGATTGACCCCGATGCCTTGTCGCCGCGCGAGGCGCTGGACGCGCTATATCGGATAAAAAGCCTGCTGAAAAAGGCCGACTAGCGGCGGCGATCGATAGTTACGCCCAAACTACCTGCCGGCACCGTAAAACTGTAAGGGATTCCCTCGCGCTCAACCTCCACCAACACGCTGCTGCCCTCGATACTGTTGCTGGTTTTGTCGATTAGCTCGGTGGAATTAAACACCCGCTCCCCTGCATAACGCACAATCTCATCACCCGGCTGCAAACCGGCAATAGCCGCAGGAGATTCTGGCTGTACCTCGCGCACAGGAACCCGCGTGGGCTGGCCGGTGGCATTCAAAAACTGCTCATAGTCGTATTCGCCCAGCGATAGCTTCAGCCGGTTGCTCACCTCAAGCTGAACTTCGTCGCGATCGGGTCGTTCCTCCTGCAGCTCAAAACCGCTCAACACCTCGGCACGAACGCGGTTTACTTCGGCCAAAATGTCGTTGGCACGAAACTCGTCGAAGCCGGCCTCCAGCAATGAATTTACGGCACGCTGCGTCGCCATGGCCTCGCGATCGGTGGCGGCCATTCCGCCTCGATCGTCGTTCAGGGCAGGCGCGCGAGTCACTGCAGGCAGTTCTTGCTGCAGGGCCAGGTCAAGGGTTTGCTCCAGTAGTTCTATCCGACGCTGCAGCTCGCGGTTCTCCAGTAGCTGCCGCTCAAGCGTTAGTTCCAACTGCTCAAGTCGTTGTGCAAACTGCCCGGATTCGGACAAATCAACAGAAGCGATTCCAACCTGGGGTTCCACAGCAGGTGCCGGGCTATCCAAACTGACCGCCAAAGCGGCCAGAGCAAGGACAATAACCGCACCGATAACTGTAAATTTGATCATGCTGTTCTCCTTTGATAGTAGCCAGCATCAGACCTGAATATGCACTGAATTCTGGCCACAGGTAAAGGAAGGTTAAGCAACGGCGAATTCATACAAAAACCGCACGAATTATGCGTTTTTTATCTGCTTTTCCCGCTGCTATAATCCGCGCCTTTATTTCAACCCCCCATGGAGAGCTACCCATGACGTTTGTCGTTGGTGAGAACTGTATTAAGTGTAAATTTACCGATTGCGTGGAAGTTTGCCCGGTAGATTGCTTCTACGAGGGGCCGAACTTTCTGGTAATTCACCCCGACGAATGCATTGATTGCGCCCTTTGCGAGCCAGAGTGCCCGGCCGAGGCCATTTACTCGGAGGACGAAGTGCCCGCCGATCAGGAAGTTTTTATTGAACTGAATGCCGAACTGGCAGATATCTGGCCCAACATCGCCGAGAAAAAGGACGAATTGCCAGATGCCGAACAGTGGAATGGCAAGCCAGGCAAAATCGAGCTGCTCGAGCGCTGATTGTTTCATCCCCAAGCAACCTCTTTTGTAAGCCCCGCAATGCGGGGTTTTTTATTGGTTTGCTCTGGCGACTGTGTACGAGGGAGTGTTTCGCGACAGTTCGCCCTTCGGGTTCCCTCACCAGGCTTTGCCTTCAGGGCGCTGCGGAACTCGCTTGCGCTCAAACAGTCCTCGCGCTTTTTCCTTCAGGCATTCGCATGGTTCGGCAGCACTGTCTGATTGCTCATCACTCCCTTGTACACAGTTGCCTGAATCAACCACCGGGCTCGAAACGGGCGACGGCAGCACAGGTTATTCGAACAGTCAGACAGTGCGCCGAGACGCGCCGGATTTTGAGGGATTAGCGCGAGGACTGTCTGAGCGATGCAAGCCGCAGGCGCAGCTAAGCGAGTTCCGCAGCGCCCCGAAAAATTCAAGCGCCGAGGGCATCCGCAGGACGCGCTGTCGTGAGAAAACCTGTACTGCCGGCGCCACATTAATAGCTATTTCCTATTATTATTATTCATATAATCCAATTTATTTATCGTATAACTTCGTTAGAATGGATTGAAATTTAAAGACAGGATCGAAGGCGAATGGAAATCAACATTGGAATCAATGCCACCGATCGAAGCGAAATTGCAGCAGGCTTGAACCGCCTGCTGGCGGATTCCTACACGCTTTACCTGCAAACCCATAACTTTCACTGGAATGTGACCGGGCCACGCTTTCACGATTTGCACCTGCTGTTTGAAGATCAGTACACCGAATTGGCCACCGCCGTGGACGAAATAGCCGAGCGTGTTCGTGCACTGGGTGTGCCGGCCATGGGCACCTACAGCGATTTCGCCAAACTGAGCAGCATCAAGGAAACCAGTGGCGTACCCTCCGCTGAAGATATGGTGCGAATACTGACCGACAGCCACGAAACTGTAGTTCGGACGGCCCGGGAAGTCTTAAAGCAGGCGCAGGATGCGGATGACGAGTCGACCGCCTCTTTGGTGGGAGACCGCATGCGTGTTCACGAAAAAACGGCCTGGATGTTGCGCAGCATGCAATAAACACTAAGATGTGCGACGGAGGCGCCATTGGTACAATGGCGCCTCTTTTTTTTGGTTGTACCACTGTGAACCCCACCATCGAGCTTGCACAGGATCTGATTCGCATCCACTCCATTACGCCGGAAGATGGCGGCTGTCAGGACATTCTTTGCGATCGCCTGGCGGCGCTTGGCTTCGAGATTCACCGACTGAATAAGGAAGGCGTCAGCAATTTCTGGGCCGAACAACCCGGCGAAGGCCCCCTGCTCTGCTTC
>CAKZNR010000039.1 GCA_937129725.1 uncultured Cellvibrionales bacterium
ATAGAAAAAGCGGCAAAAAACAAGTGCGCATTTTAGCCCTGGTAGCGGGTCGGATCTGCTACACCGGCGGTTTCAAATCCCTCCTGACGCAATCGGCAACTGTCGCAGCGGCCACAGGCTTTGCCCTGCTCATCAGCCTGGTAGCAAGACACGGTAAGGCCGTAGTCAACGCCGAGTTTTACGCCGGCACGAATGATTTGGGCCTTACTCATATCAATTAGAGGAGCCGCAACTTGCACGCCACCGCCTTCCACCCCTGCCTTGGTAGCAACCGCTGCCAGATTTTCGAAAGCAGCAATAAATTCCGGCCGACAATCCGGATAGCCTGAGTAGTCCACCGCATTCACACCAAGGAAAATGGCATGTGCGTCCAGTACCTCGGCGTAGCCCAAAGCAATGCTCAGGAAAACCGTGTTGCGAGCGGGCACGTAAGTTACCGGTATGCCTTCAGTAGGACTCTCGGGAACCTGAATTGCGTCATCCGTCAGTGCCGATCCGCCAATGGCTCGCAGGTCGAGTTGAATGAATCGGTGGTCGCTGCAACCTGCAGCTGCAGCAACACGAGCGGCAGCCTGCAGTTCGGAGCGATGGCGCTGCCCATAGTCAAAAGACAAGGCGTAGCATTCGAACCCCTGCTGCTTGGCCATGGCCAGTACAGTTGCTGAATCGAGGCCGCCAGAAACCAGCACAACCGCTTTCTTGTCGCCTGAACTGGTCATCACCTGCCCCGTGCGTCCTGCCACAGTATTTTGTGCAGCTGCAGCTGGAACCGAACCGGTAGCGCATCCTGCACAATCCAACCGGCCAGCTCAGCTGGCTGCAGCTGGCCTTCGACCGGGGAAAACAACACCTCGCCTACCCTCTCCGACAGGTTGTGCTCAAAAAGTTTGGCTTTGCTCCACTCATAGTCATCGCGGTTGGCGATAACAAATTTGATTTCATCCTTGGCGGCCAGACAGGAAAGGTTTTGCCAACGGTTTCTGGCAGATTCGCCAGAAGCCGGGCATTTCAAATCCATTACCAGGCTAACCCTGGGGTCGACTTCTTCCACTGGCAAGGCACCACTGGTTTCAAGGCTGACGTCGAAGCCGGCATCACAAAGATCCCGCATCAGCTGGTGGCAATCCGGTTGCGCAAGGGGTTCGCCACCGGTGACAGTCACGTGCGGAGTTCGGTAGCTGGCCACCTGCTCGAGAATGCTCGACAGCGGCATGCGTTCACCACCTTCAAAGGCATATTCCGTGTCGCACCAGACACAGCGTAAAGGGCAGCCGGCCAGGCGCACAAAAACGGTGGGCAACCCGGCCCGGCTGGCTTCACCCTGGATGGAGCAGAAGATTTCGCTGATGCGAAGCTGCACCTCGGGCTGGCTGGTTGGTTGGAGATTCAATTGCCAGATTGGTCCAATTCTGAAAGCAGTTGCTCGGCCTGCATGGATATGGCAGAGCCGGTATCCACCGCCTGCTGGAGATAGTTTCGAGCCTGCTGCCGGTCTTCGAGGCGCAAGTACACCTGACCCAACCGGAATAACGATTCGCTGTACTTGCGGTGCTGCGGAAAGGAATTCACCAGCCCGGCAAAAGCCTCGCGCGCTTGTTCATACTCGGCCGCAACCCAATGGGTTTGACCAATCCAGTAGTAGCTGTCGGCAACCAGAGGGTCATCGGGCCAACTGCTTATCAGCCGGTTGAAGCCTTCGATTGCGTCCGCCCGTTCACCTGAGCGAAGTTGATCCAGTGCCTGGGTGTAGAGTTCTGCAGCTGCCTCATCCTGAAGCTGCGGCTGCGAGCTGGCATCTGGCGATGAGCCCTGCTGCGCACTGGATAAACCGGCAGGCTGCCCGGACACCGCCGCACCGGACTGCAGTCTGCGGGAAAGATCCAGCAGGCGAGCATCCAGGTTGGCATAGTCGTTAGTCTGGGCAGATTGCAGCCGCTGAACCTCGTAGCTGAGTTCCTCAACCTGGCTTGTCAGGCGCAGTACTTCAGTACGCAACTGCTGCAGTTCGTTATACAGAACCATGGTGGGGTCGGGCTGAGCTTCCTGAGGCGCAGGCCTCTGCGCGGGCCGCGTCAGGTCGTCGACGGGCGCCTGGGCGGGCAACCAGGTAGCCGCTGCCAGAAATGAAAAAACCACGCCGATCCGCACCGGCGTGGTTAATACAGCTCGCATAATGCTTACTTGATTTCGACGCGTCGGTTCATGGCCCAGGCGCTCTCGTTAGAGGCCGCTACTGCCGGACGCTCTTCACCGTAGCTAATGGTTTCCAGACGGCTAGCCGAAACACCTTGCAGTACCAGGAAGTCGGCTACGGCACGAGCACGTCGCTCGCCCAATGCAATGTTGTACTCACGGGTTCCGCGCTCATCGGCATGACCTTCCAGACGAACAGACGCGCTGCTGTTACGCAGTGCCGCGGCAACGCGCATCAAAGCTTCGCGCGACTCGGGGCGCAGTGACGACTGGTCGAAGTCGAAGTAAAGCAGGGTGTCCGCTTCCGCAACGATAACACCGCCAGCTGCAACGCTGTTGCCGCCAACAACGGTTTGACCAGCTTGGGGCATTTTTTCGTCCATCATGTTACTGCGATCGTCTGCAGAGTCCACTACAACACGTGTTACTTCCTGTTGACCCGCATTATCCATTCCGGACATGTCGTCGTCTGAATCCATCGTATCGGTTGAAGTACAGGCAGCCATTGCCATGGCGAGCATGCCGGGCAGGATGATTTTGGTATAGAGTTTCATTTTGGGTTCCCGTGTTTTCCAGGTTGAATTTAAAACGGAGACCAAGCGGGCTCTCGCACGTCGGCCGACGATCCAGATGGCAGATTATATTTAACACCGGCATCAAGTGAAACGGCGGCCAAGATGCTTCTATCGTTCTGCTTCGTAGCATACATTACCAGCGCACCGTTTGGCGATATAGTAGGCGACTCGTCTAATGAGGTTTCTGTCACAATAATAAAGGTATCGTCAGTTAAATCCTGCACAGCGATATGAAATACCCCATTATTTCGATGAACCATCACCAAAAACCTGCCATCGGGCGATAATCTTGGCCGCGCGTTGTAGTCGCCACGGAAGGTAAGCCGGGCGATACGCCCCGATTGCAAGTTGATCTCGTAAACCTGCGGCCGCCCTCCGCGATCCGACGTAAATACCAGGCTTTCGCCGCCTGGCGTCCAGTTTGGCTCCGTATCGATGGCAAAGTGGTTGGTGATGCGCCGCATTCCCCGGGTTTCCAAATCCAACAGGTAAATTTCCGGATTGCCGTCTTTACTTAACACCAGCGCCAGCTTGCGCCCATCGGGAGAGAAGGCCGGCGCGCCGTTAATACCGACGAAATCGGTAACCTGCTCGCGCTCTCCGGTAAAAATATTCTGGATGAAAATAGCCGCTCGCCCTGTTTCGAACGACACATAGGCGATTCGCTCGCCGTCTGGCGCCCAGGCTGGCGACATGATGGGTGCGCCCGATTCAAGCACCATGCGCTCTCGGGCCCCGTCCTGGTCGGCCAACATCAGGCGGTAATTAATCGCCCCGCCCTCGTTTCGGGTGTCGGTAACATAAAGGATTCGCGACTCCGCAATCCCGGCTATGCCACTGATTTGCTCATAAACCAGGTCACTGGCCCGGTGCGATACGTCCCTGCCCTCGGACTCGCCGGCAAATATGCGGCGTGCAAACACCAGGCGGCCGCTTGGTACATCGTATAGTTCAATGCCTGCGACCAAGCGGTTGCCGTCGTAACCGGCATTGCCCACCAGCAGATAATCGGTGTTCAGGATTCGCCAGTCGCGAAAATTGATCTCTTGCCCGGGCGAGGGAAAAGAAAGCATGTTTTGCGCCGGAATAACCTCAAAAAAACCGCTTAGCTGCAGGTCGTTGCCAATAATCTGGTGGAACTGCTCTGGCGCTATGCCGGCCCCATCCCAGGCAAAGGGCACTACCGCAATGCGGGTTTTCTGGTCGACCCCCTTAACTATCTCGATGGTCAGCTCGGCTTTGGCAACCAGCCCGCAACACAAGAAAAGAAGGGTAAATATGACTCTCGAGATTTTCACAAACGAAGATCCTGCGGGTTAAATACAAATACGAACTGGCGAAAGTGTTCGTCGAATATAGATGAATCAAGTTCGGCCAGGCGGCTGTAGGGTTCGGCGCGAGAAACGGCCAACACTGCGCTGCGATCAAAAGCGCTGTCGCCGCTGCTTTCGATTACTTCGGTTGCCGCTACCCGGCCGGCCGGCAGCAAGTTAACGCGCAATTGCACTACCATGCCGCTGCGCGCACTGGGTGGTCGGCTCCAGTTGTTTTCAACGCGTTCGGCAATCCAGGCAGCGTAGCTGGCAACCACCTGCTGATTTTCGATTTCCGCCAGTGCATTCAACTCGGCCTGAAGCTGCGAGTCGAGATCGTCCTGTCGACGAGATATCTCTTGCTGCTCCTGCTCGGCCCGGCGCTGCTGCTCGGCCAAACGCTCAGCCTCCTCGTCTTGATTTTGATCTGATTCGCTTTGTGGGGGTGGCTCTGCAGGCTCTTGAGCAGGTGGCTGCTGTACCGGCTGCGGCTCAACCGGCACCTGGATACGATCTGCGGGCAGCGGCGCTGCAGTTGGCGGCTGACGGGTCAGGTCAATGACGCGCTGGGAAGACTGTTGCCTTGCTTCCAGCTGTTCTGCAGACACCAGTTCGGCACGAATGATGGTTTGCTCCGGAATCAATTCGAGATCGGGGGAGGAATTACCAAACAACAGCGCCAGATAAACCACAAAGGCGTGCACAAACAGGCTGCCACCCGCCCCAATAAGGTAATCACCCGGATCTGCGTAACCCATGTCAGTTGCCCAGCGATGGCGGTTCAGTCACCAGCCCGACACGGATGGTGCCGGCTCGCTGCAATTGGGTCATCAAGCTAACAACCTCGCCGTAGGCAACGCGCCTGTCGCCCCAAACAAGTACCGGCGTATCCGGGTTTTCCGCAATGATGGCTTCAATAATGCCGACAATTTCTTCCAGCGACCTCGGCGTTTCTTCATCGCCGCCCACATCCACGTAAAGCCCACCGTCCTGCTTGATGGACACTATCAAGGGCTCGCGCTCGTTTTCGGGCAAAGGCTCTGAAGGCGCCTCCGGCAGCTCTACGTCAACGCCCTGCATCAACATAGGCGAGGTGATCATGAAAACCACCAGCAATACCAGCATCACGTCGATATAGGGAACAACGTTGATCTCGGCTACCAGCCTCCGTTTGGCGCGGGTTCCTGCCTGCATCTCAGGCCCCTTTCTGGCCTGGCGCGTTGTGGCTGAGCACAGAGGAAAACTCCTCGGCGAAGGTGTTGTAACTGTTTAGCAGGGTATCAACATCGGAAGCAAAGCGGTTATAGGCAATAACCGCCGGAATTGCGGCAAACAGACCCATTGCTGTGGCCACCAGGGCTTCACTGATACCGGGAGCCACTGTAGCCAGGGTTGCCTGTGAAGCCGTCGCCAGGCCGCGAAATGAATTCATAATGCCCCACACGGTGCCGAACAGGCCGATATAGGGACTGACCGAGGCCACGCTGGCCAAAAATGGCAGGTGCCGCTCGAGCGCGGTTTGCTCGTGACTGATGGAGATCCGCATGGCTCGCTGCACCCCTTCAATTACCATGGAGGCATTGTAGCCTTCCTTTTTTCGAAGGCGGTGGAACTCCTTGAAGCCTGCGCGAAACACTGCTTCCAGGCCGATGAGCGGCTTGCCGTCGGCCAAGCGTTCGGCACCGTCGGCATATACCTGGCGCAAATCCAAACCCGACCAAAAGCTGTCTTCAAACACTTCAGCTTCGCTAACCGCGCGTCGCAGGGAAATACCCCGCTGGATGATAATGGCCCACGAGGCCAGGGACAAAAATACCAGAATAGCCATGATGATTTGCACCACCAGGCTGGCTTCAACGATCAGGGACCAGATTGAAATGGACTCGTTCAAAGAATATTCCTTACTGCTTGGGTTCTGTTAGGCAAGCTGTTCCAGCATTTTTGCAGGCAAGCGACAGGGTTTCAGGCTGGCTCCCTGCACGCAGGCTACCACGATAGCAGCGCGTGCCAGACACTGTGCGTCCCGAATCACCTCCTGCGCCAACGTCAGGCTGGCACCTCCCACCTGCTCGAGACTCGTCCTCACCTGCAATTCGTCATCCAGTCGGGCCGGGCTGAGGTAGCGCACATTGGCCTCACGCACCACAAACTGGTAACTCTCGCTGTTGGCGCCAGCTTTATCAAATCCGAGCGATCTTAACCATTCGGTGCGGGCCCGCTCCATGAACTTAAGGTAATTGACGTAGTACACGATACCGCCCGCATCTGTATCTTCGATGTAGACCCGGATTGGCCATAAAAATTCAGCCATTCCTGTCGCCTCCGAACAGGTCAGGGTCTGACCCGGTGATTCGGCCGAAGTGCTCAAGCGCCAGCCGCGTGGCCATGCGCCCACGTGGCGTGCGCACCAGGTAGCCGCGCTGAATCAGGTAGGGTTCAATCACATCTTCGAGAGTTCCTTTCTCTTCACTCAGAATAGCGGCAAGGTTGTCGATGCCCACCGGCCCACCGTCGAATGATTCAATCAGGGTGGTCATCAAACGTCGGTCGAGGTGGTCAAACCCCTGCTCGTCTACCTTGAGCATGGCCAGTGCGTCGTCTGCCATGCCGCGGTTTACCAACCCGTCGCCTTTAACATCGGCGTAGTCGCGAACCCTTCTCAGCAGTCGATTGGCTATTCGGGGCGTTCCTCGCGCCCGCTTGGCGATTTCCAGACAACCCTCTGCATCCGCCTTGAACTCAAGCAGCCGCGCAGACCGCGCCACAATGCTCGCCAAATCCTTTACTGAATAGAATTCAAGTCGTTGCACAATGCCAAACCGGTCCCGCAATGGCGAGGTCATCAACCCGGCCCGCGTGGTTGCCCCCACCAGAGTAAAGGGCGGCAAATCAATTTTGATCGAGCGCGCGGCCGGGCCTTCTCCAATCATGATGTCCAGTTCGAAGTCTTCCATCGCCGGGTACATCACCTCTTCCACCACCGGGCTGAGTCGATGAATCTCGTCGACAAACAGCACATCGTGGGGTTCAAGGTTGGTCATGATGGCAGCCAGGTCACCTGCTTTTTCCAGCACCGGGCCTGAAGTAGAGCGCAGATTGACGCCCATTTCTTCGGCAATGATGTTCGCCAGTGTGGTTTTGCCCAACCCGGGAGGGCCGAATATCAGGGTATGATCCAGCGGCTCCTTACGCGAACGCGCTGCGGCCACAAATATTTCCATTTGCTCTCGTACCACTGGCTGGCCCACGTAATCTTCCAGCTTGCGAGGGCGAACAGCACGATCCAGCCGCTCATCGGGCGCAACAGCTTCGGCTGCAATCAATCGTTCGGTTTCAATCACCAGGTATCGCCCCCACTAGCTTCGATGTGCGCCGCGCAACGCGAAACGGACCAGTTGCTCAACAGATGTCAGCTCGGCCGGGGCAGAATCCAGCATCTTGCGAACATCCGCCGGTTTGTAACCAAGCGCCGACAGCGCCAATTCGGCTTCCGTTCGCAAATCGTCCAGGGCAGGAAGCTCACCCTCTC